>DASXCO010000022.1 GCA_036491125.1 Acidimicrobiales bacterium
CGGTTGCCCACCGAGACGCCATAGGTGGGGATGATGCCGGCCTCGCCAGGGTTCGCCGGGATCAGCTCCTTGGCCGCGCCCGACGAGTCGCTGATCATGCCGGCGAAGTTGAGCCCTTGCGCGGGCGTGGTCGCCGTGGGATCGACCCACGCCATCGTGTTCCTGCGGTAACCAGCGTGGGAAACCGAGAAGAACGGAAAGGCCGCCGGCGCGCCAAATGTGTCCCCGAAGGTGACGTACATCTGGCCGTGGGCCAGGAACATGTGACCGAGGTCGGTCCCATGGACGTTCCATCGGGTGTCCGTCTGGTTGATCGACCCCGGCCCGACGAGCTGGGCGATCTTGTAGGTGTCGGAGGGGTTGACGATCAAGGGAGGGGACGGATCGCGCCCTGCGCGCTCCTGGGAGCCGGCGACGTTGTGGCCTGATTCGATCGTACTGGGCTCCTTCTCTTTCTCAGCGCTGAGTGGCGCCCTCGCCCAGCCGGGACCGCAGCTCGGACTCGAAGGCGAGTATCTCGGGAGCCATCGCCTTGGCTCGAAGCTCCTGGAGCCGCGGGTAGCCCGCGTCGCGCTCGGCATCCCATTCCTCGGCGAAGCGCCCCGACGCGATGTCGTCGACCAGCTCCCGCATGGTCGCCACCATGTCGAGGTGGCCGTAGCGGCCCGCCCGTGACATCTGGCCGTACTGGCTGGTCGGCGAGTGGTGCGCCATCTGGGCGGCGCCGCCCTCGATGCGCACGAGCCGGTACGTCCGCTCCACCTCGCCCGACAGGACCAGCTCGGTGACGACCGCCTCGAGCGGTATGCCTTGCTCCATCATCACCTGTACGAACGACTCACTGACCTGGCGGAGCGCGGGACTGAGGGCCTGCTCGACGGCGAGATCGAGCACCGCCTCCTGCTTCGGCGTCAGCTCGATGGCGCCCTGGCGCATTCCGCCGATGGCCCTGGCCACGGCCAGGGTGCGAGCGCGGGCCGTGCCCGTGACATCACGGTGCACGCCGACGGCCGTGATGAACCCGACGCCCTCGACGTAGCAGCGTCGCACCTCCGGACCGAGCATTCGGGGCGCGACCATCCCGAGATCGCACGGCGGGTCGAGCTGGCCGAAGGCCAGGGTGTAGCCGCTGGCGACGATCACCAGGGCGTCCGACCGAGGTGCGAGGGCCAGGGTGGGGATCACGTCGTCGGGCACGAGCACGCACACCACGTCGGCCTCCGAGGCGGCGTCGACGTCGCTGGTGACGAACCCGTCGGCCTCGGCGGTGTCCCGGGTCGCGTCGGCCCGCACGCAGACCATCACGTCGAGCCCCGAGTCCCGAAGGTTCAGGGCCCAGGACCGGCCCTGGTTGCCGTACCCGATCAGGGCGACGCGCTGGCCGGCCAGGGCATCGAGGTCGGCGTCGGTCTCGTACAGGATGGTGGTCACGCCCAGACGGTAGTTCGGCGCTCCGCCCTACGATCGCGTGGGTGCGTGGGCCGCGAATCGCCGTCGTGGGCTGGGGCTCGCTGATCTGGGATCCGCGTGGGCTGCCGCTCAGCTCGCCATGGCGGCCCGACGGGCCGGCGCTCCCGGTCGAGTTCACCCGCGTCGCCGACAACGGTCGGCTCACGCTGGGCCTCCGGGAGGGCGTCGCCGACGTGCAGACGCTGTGGGCCCTCATGTCCGACCGGGCTCTCGAGATGACGCGTTCGCAACTGGCGCAGCGGGAACGGACCGTTCCCGATCGCATCGGGTGCCTCGACCGCCACAGCGGCGGCTGCTCTCGCGACGATCCGAGCGTGGGCGATCACGATCTGGCTGGTCCCCTCGCCTCGTGGCTGGCCGAACGGGAGTTGGACGCGGTGATCTGGACGGCGCTCCCGTCGAACTTCGAGGAGCGGACGGGCCGCGCTCTGAGTCTGGACGCTGCCGTCGGCTACCTCGAGCGACTCTCGCGCGAGGCGCGGCGACGGGCGGAGCAGTACGTCCGCCGGGCTCCGGCCCAGGTGCGCACGGACATCCGCCAAGGTCTGGAGCATGTCCTCGGCTGGACCCCCACCACATAGCGCCGCGCCGCCGCTCACGGCGGCTCCCTCCCGCCGCCGCCCAGCAATCCCGCCTGGCGGTCCCGCTCGGTCTTGAGCTCGTGGCAGTCCCAGCACCTCCCGCTCAGGTTGGCCCGGGTGGTGGGGCCACCGTTGGCCACCGGGTCGACGTGGTCGTACTGGATGTGGTGGCGCGTGCCGCAGTCCACGCAGATGACCCCGTCGAAGTCGGGGGGACCACCGAGGTCGAGGGCGGTGCGCAGCTCGGCGGGGATGTGGCGCCCGAAGTGC
>DASXCO010000023.1 GCA_036491125.1 Acidimicrobiales bacterium
CGCGCTTCTCGGCGAAGGCTCGGGGACCCTCCTCCTGGTCGGGGTGGCCCCACAGCGACGCCAGCTCCTTGCCCCCGGCCCGGCAGGCGTCGGTCAGCCCCAGCTCGAGGGCCTGCCACAGCGCCCGCTTGGTGGCGGCCATGGCCGCGGGCGAGTTGCGGGCGATCTTCTCGGCCAGGGTCTGAGCCTCCTCCCGCAGTCGCTCGGGCGGATCCACGACTTGGCTGATCATGCCGAGCTCCAGGGCCCGGTGGGCCGAGATCCGCTCGTGGCGTCCGACGAGCGCCATGCGCATCACGGCCTCGGCCGGCATCTTGCGGAGCAGCCCGATGGCCTCGTAGGCGGTCACCTGTCCGACCGACACGTGGGCGTCGAGGAACGTCGCCTCGCGCGAGGCGATCACGATGTCCGCGTCAGCGACGAAGTGCAGCCCGCCGCCGGCGCAGATGCCGTTGACGGCGGCGATCACCGGCTTCCACACCTTGTTGTGCCAGGCCGTGAGCCGCAGCTCGGCCCGCTTGGTGCGTCGCGACTGCTCCCGAAGGGCGTCGGGGTCGCGCGTCAGCTGGACCATGTCGAGGCCGGTCTGGAACGCCCGACCGGCGCCGGTGTTGACGATCACGCGCACCGCGGGATCGGCGTCGAGCTCCTGCCACGCCGTCTCCAGCTCGGCCAGCATGGTCGCATCCATGGCGTTGCCGGCCGCCGGGCGGTCGAAGACGAGCCAACCCACCGGGCCCTGTGTCTCCACCGTCAGCGACGCGTACCCCATCAGTTGCGCGGGGTGTCGCGCCACGGGGCGTGCTGCCAGGGGTCGGGCTCCCTCGGGAGGCCGAGCACCCGCTCGCCCACGATGTTCTTGTTGACCTCGGTCGTGCCGCCCTCGATAGTGTTGGCCAGGCTGCGGAGCATTCCCCGCACCTCGCGCGGGAGCGAGGCGGCGTAGTCGGTCGATACAGCGGCGAAGGCCTGCCCGCCCGGGCCCAGCAGGTCGCTGGCGAGGAGCTGGACCCGCTTGTTGAGGGCACCCTGGTGGATCTTGCCGATCGAGCTCTCCGGCCCCGGCGCCCGGCCTGCTCTGAGGCTGGCCCGCACCCGTTGGTTGGTCCAGCCCCGAATGCGCTCCTCGGAGTAGAGGCGAGCGAGCTCCTGGCGGACGACCGGATCCGCAGCCCGGCCGATCTTGGCTCCCACCTCGATCAGATGGTCTACGCCGAGGCCGCCGATGCGGTCGACACCACCCGAGCCCGATCCCGAGACCATCTGCCTCTCGCCGGAGAGCGTCGACCCCGCGACCCGCCAGCCCTCGCCGATCTCACCGACCCGCTGGCTGTCGGGCGCTCGTGCTCCGTCGAGGAAGACCTCGTTGAACTCGGCCTCGCCACCGAGGTGGCGCAGCGGCCGCACCGTCACGCCCGCCTGGTGCAGATCGAGCAGGAAGTAGGTGATGCCCCTGCGCTTCGGAGCGGCCGGATCGGAGCGGGCCAGCAGCACGGCCCAGTCAGAGCGGTGCGCCCAGGTGGTCCACACCTTCTGGCCCGTGATCACCCACTCGTCGCCGTCGCGCTCGGCCCTGGCGGCGAGTGACGCCAGGTCGGATCCCGCCCCGGGCTCGCTGAAGAGCTGACACCAAGTCTCCTCGTTGCGCACGATCGGCGGTAGGAACCGCCGCCGTTGTGCCTCGCTGCCGTGATCGAAGAGGGCGGGGGCGGCCAGGTTGAGGCCCAGTGGGTTGAGGCGGCCCAGGTTGTACGGCGACAGCTCGCGGTCGATCACCCTCGCGATCGCCGGGCTGACGTCGAGGCCGCCGTACGCTGCCGGCCACGTCGGGACGACCATGCCCGAGCGACCGAACACCGGATACCAGGCCTGGTACTCGTCGCGAGAGCGCACCTGACGGATGGCCGCTGCCCCTCCCCGCTCGGCCGCCTCCCGCCACGGGACGGGCAGGTGGTCGTCGATCCACGCCCGCACCGCCTTGGCGACCTGGTCGGCATCGGTGTCACGATCGACGCGGAGGCGGTGCTCGAGATCTCGGTCGACGTCGGTCACCGTCGCTCAGCGCCCTTTGAACCGTGGTTCGCGCCGCTCCTTGAGTGCGGCGAGACCCTCACGGAAGTCCTCGCTCCGCGACGACAGCTCGAGGCCGAAGGCCTCGTCCCGCAGATGGCTCTCGAGAGGCGCGCTGGCCGCGGCATGTAGCAGCCACTTGGTGAGCCCCAAGGAGACGGTGGGGCCGCTCGCCAGCTGCGCCGCGAGCTTGTCGCCCTCGCCCTCGACCTCGGCCGCGGGGACGACCCGGGCGACCATTCCCCAAGCGAGGGCTTCGGCTCCGTCGAGCCGGCGACCGAGCAGCAGCAGCTCCCGAGCCCGCACCTCGCCCACCCGGCGCGGGAGCAACCACGTCCCCCCGCTGTCGGGGGTGAATCCGCGCTCGGCGAACGGCTCCCAGAGCTGCGCGTCGTCGGCGGCCACCGTGAAGTCGGCGGCCACAGCGAGATGCAGGCCGATGCCCGCCACCCACCCCCGCACCGCGCACACGACCGGCGTCTGGACGGTGGCCAAGAGGGGTATGAGGCGGTGCGCCTGGGACGGCAGCCGGCGCTGGATGCTGCCCGCGCGAGGTCGACCGTCTCCTGCCTCGGCATTGCGGCCCATGATGTCGAAGCCGGCGCAGAAGTGGTCGCCGGTGCCGCCGATGAGCATGGCCCTCACTGCTTCATCGCGGCCTGCCATGTCGATAGCCTCGATGAGGGCGGCGACCATCTCGTCGTTCAAGGCGTTCCGCTTCTCGGGGCGGTCGAGCAGGAGGCGAAGGATGCCGTCCTCGGTGAGCCCGACGCGCAGGCCGGCGACCCCCCGGTAGGCCTTCCCGCTCATCTCTCCTGGAAGCCTTCGGCGATGGCCTCGAGGGCGCTCTGGAGGTCGGTGGCGCCCCCCGGAGGGTCTGGGAGCCGGACCGGTCCGTGCTCGCGGCTCGGCAGCAAGATGGTGGCGTGGCCGGGCGTGGTCAGCTGGCCTCGTTGGTTGTCCGCCCGCAGGTCGAGGTCGACCGCCGGGCGGTCGCCCTCGGCCAGGTAGCGACGCGTCACGGTTCCCCGCAGCCACTGCGTGTCGCCCACATAGTTGAACAGACGGAACTCGCAGTCGAGCTTCCACAGCCAGCCGTCGTCTCCCATCCAGTCCGTGCAAAGGTGGATGAGCCACGTCTCTCGCATGCGCCCGTAGTCGAAGGTGGTCGGGTTGCCCGAGCTGCGGGCGAAGTCGGGGTCCCAATGCACCCGCTGCATCACGTCGGGGATGTTCAGCCCGTCGCGGTGGAAGAACCGGGGGACGCGCTGGCGGTTGCGCCAGCTCAGGCGCAGGGGTTGGACTCCGTACAGGCCCATGCCCATGCCGACGTGCCAACAGATCATGTCGGTGACGGTGAGAGGACCCTTGACCAGCGGCCCGATCTCGTCTCCTTCGTCGACGTCCTCCCACCATCGTTGCACGGCGCCGCGCTGCCGTTCGGTCGCGTACTGCGACTCGATCTCGTCGATCTGATGGTCGGTGTAGGGCTTGATCTCGGTGTCGTCGTACTTCGCCCGGGTCCGGGCCTTGGTGCGCTCGGTGCGGATCATGAGCCGGTACTGACCCGAGAGGAGCGTGCCGGTCTCGTCACGGAACACCTGGCCGGTCCACTCGTGCGCAGCCCGGCCGGCGAAGTCGCTGGTCTTGTCCAGCACCGCGACCAAGGCGTTGCGACGAAAGACCCGTAGCCCCGGTCGCAGCGGCGCCCACCACTCCCGAGCGCTGCCCGAATAGAAGGCGTGGACTCCACGCAGCGGGTCGCCCTTCATCAGCTCTCTGTGCTCAGGGGCGAGGGCACCGATCTCGTCTTCTCCGACGAGGGTGTCGCCCCCCACAAGGGGCGGGGGGGCGATCAGTCCGTCCCAGCGGGTACCGGCCGCGTAGCCGGGGTCACACCACAGCGGGTTGTCGTCTCCGTAGGCGATGGCGACGTGGCGGAAGGCGTCGGCGTCCGGCCGCACGTAATGGGGTGGCTGCGGGTGCGGCTCGGGCACGCCGATGCGGGCTCGCAGCCGGGCCACGCCCTCATCGGTGATGGTCCCCGGTTCAGCCATCTTCACGCGACGCTAGCGCCCGTCGACGGCAAAGGGCAGGTCCAGGAGGTCGATGGCGTTGCCTCGCGCGATCCGATCGATCACGGGTTGGTCCAGATGGCCGAACTGCTCGGTCGCCGCCTGGCGCGAGTGGGGCCAGGTGCCATCCTGATGTGGGTAGTCGGTCTCGAACACGATGCGGTCCGCGCCCACCCGCTCGAGCAGATCGATACCAACCGGGTCCTTGAAGAAGCAGCTGCTCACCTGGCGGTGGTAGTAGGTCGAGGGCGGCTCCGGGCAGAAGCGCTGGCTGCCGGCCCAGCCGAAATGCGTCCTCCAGACGTCGTCGGCCCGCTCGAGCACGAACGGTATCCACCCGATCTGAGCCTCGGCGTACATCAGCCGAAGCTGCGGGTGACGATGCAGGACACCCGAGAACAGGAAGTCGGTCAGGCTGTTGATGCTGTTGCCGACGAGGATGGTGGCGGGCACCGCGTCAGGAGCATCCGGAGAGGCCTGCGGCGTCTTGGTGCCTGACCCGATATGCATGCAGAGCACCGTCTCGGTCTCTTCACAGGCGGCGAAGAACGGTTCCCACTCACCGCTGTAGATGCTGGGCAGGCCGAGATACGTGGGTAGCTCCGAGAACGCCACTGCCCGCACGCCGCGCTCAGCGTTGCGGCGCAGCTCGCTGATGGCCAGATCGCCGTCCCACAGCGGGATCAGGCAGAGCGGGATCAGCCGACCGCCCGACGATCCGCACCACTCTTCGACCATCCAGTCGTTGTAGGCGCGCACGCACAGGAGGGCGAGCTCCCGGTCCTTGCCCCACAGGAACTGCTGACCGCAGAACCTCGGAAAGTTCGGAAAGCAGAGCTGGGCCTCCACCCAGTTCTCGTCCATGTCCGCCAGCCGCGCCTGCGGGTGCCAGCAGCCGGGCCGCATCTGGTCGTAGGTGACCCCCTCGAGCTTGACCTCCTCGGCGGGATACCCGGCGGCCGCGATCGTCCGCTTCACTGACGACTTGTGGTCCTCGTAGCACCACCAGGCGACCAAGGGCGCATCGATCCCCGGTTCCTCGACGTAGCTGGAGCCCGAGAGCTTCGGCCGTCCCGCTGGCAGGAGCTCGATGCGGGGGCCGACGGCGCGGTAGCGGTGGGGGAGCCGCGACGACCAGACATCGGGTGGCTCCACCACGTGGGCGTCGAGATCGATGATCCGGGGGATGCCCGTCAGCTCCTGCACGGCCACATCGCATATTATAGACGAAGGGGGGTGGGCTCGGAGGGCTGCGGGGGTCACGGTCGGCGCAGCAGTCGATCGGAGCTACGTCGACGGGACGTCTGTCGACGGCCTGCTCGTATATAGTGTACGAGATGCGACTGGGTGAGAATGCGACTAGGTGATATTGCCAACGAGGGCATGGTCGAGCGGGGGAAGCCGCTCGACGGCGTGCGGGTGCTCACCTTCGAGCAGATGCAGGCCCTGCCCTTCGCCACTCAGCTGCTCGCTCGCCTGGGAGCCGACGTGGTGAAGGTCGAGTCACCGGTGGGCGACATGGGCCGCACGTCGGCGCCCATGATGACCGACCCGGAGGACCGCCCGGTGGGGGCGACGTTCCTGCGGAACAACCTCAACAAGCGCAGCATGTGCGTCGACCTGAAGGACGAGCGCGGTCGGGACCTGGTGCTGAGGCTGTCCGCCGGGTTCGACGTCGTGGCCGAGAGCTTCAGGCCGGGAGCCATGAGCGCGCTCCGGCTCGCCTACGAGGACTTCGCCGCGGTCAACCCGGCGGTGATCTATGCGTCGGTCTCGGGCTTCGGGCCCGTCTCGGGCAGCGGGGACAAGGCCGGCCCGGGAGGCCGGCCCATCGACGGGGTCAGCCCCTATGCCGGGTGGCCGGCGATGGCCCCGATCGTGGAGGCCATGTCGGGCATCTACGAGATGAAGCGGTCCGGCGACGAGCCCCCGGTGGTCGTGCCGGTGGGCGGGCTCGGGGACCTGGGCACGGCGCTGTTCGTCACCGTCGGCGTCCTCGCCGCTCTGCGGGATCGCGACCGCACCGGCGAAGGCCAGCAGGTGGACGTCGCCATGCTGGACGCCACGATCGCCATGACCGATGTCGTGACCAACTTCTGGTCCATGGGCATGAGTGGCGGCGACCTCGGCAACCTCGTGCTGGACGGCTTCAGGGCCAGGGACGGCTGGTTCATCGTCCAGGTCGCCCGGGAGCAGCACTTCGCCAAGCTGGTGGATTTCATCGGCCATCCCGAGTGGGCCTCTGACCCTCGCTTCGCCACCCGCCAGGGCTGGGTGGCCCACCTCGAGGACGTCCTGCGTCCAGCCGTCGAGGGCTGGGCGGCGTCGCTGACCAAGCTCGAGGCCTGTGAAGCCTTGGCGGCCGCCGGCATCCCCGCCGGCCCGTGCTTCAGCGACGAGGAGGTGGTCCACGACCCGCACGTGGCTGCCCGCGACATGCTTGTCGAGATGCCCCGGTCGGACGGCGTCGATCAATCGATCCTGACTCCGGGCAACCCGGTGCGGCTCAGCAAGGTGGCGCGGGGGCCCGAGACGAGGGTTCCGTGGCTCGGCGAGCACACCGGCGAGGTGCTGCGCAAGGATATGGGTCTCACCGACGAAGAGCTCGACGCCTTGCGAGCCGAAGGCGTCGTCCTTTGAGGAGGCCGCCATGGACGCAGCTGATCTGATCCTGGTCAGTGTCGACGATCACCTGATCGAGCCGCCTGACATGTTCGACGGGCGCTTGCCGGCGCGGTACCAGGACGAGGCACCTCGGGTGGTCCGGACCGACAGTGGCTCTGACGTGTGGACGTTCAATGGCGCAGTCATCCCGAACGTCGGTCTCAACGCCGTGGCCGGTCGACCGCGCGAGGAGTACGGCGTCGATCCGACCTCCTTCGACGAGATGCGCCCCGGATGCTTCGATGTCCACGAGCGGGTCAAGGACATGAACGCCGGCGGCGTCCTCGCCTCGATGTGCTTCCCGTCGTTTCCCGGCTTCAGCGCACGTCTGTTTGCGGCCTGCCAGGACAAGGACCTCGCCCTCGCCGTCGTCCAGGCCTACAACGACTGGCACATCGAGCAGTGGTGCGGCGCCTACCCGGGTCGCTTCATTCCCATGGCGCTTCCCGTCCTCTGGGATCCTGAGCTGGCGGCCGCCGAGGTGCGACGGGTGGCGGCCAAGGGGTGCCACTCGTTGACCTTCACGGAGAACCCGGCAATGCTCGGCTTCCCGAGCTTCCATGACCGCCTCTGGGACCCGTTGTGGCGGGCGCTGTGCGACGAGGGAGTGGTCCTGTCCATCCACCTGGGGTCCTCGGGCACCCTCACCGTCACCAGTCCCGACGCGCCGGTCGACGTCATGATCACGCTCCAGCCCATGAACATCTGCTCGGCGGCGGCGGATCTACTGTGGTCGCGGGTCATCAAGGACTTCCCGCCGATCCGCATCGCTCTGTCCGAGGGGGGAACGGGCTGGATCCCGTACTTCCTGGACCGCCTGGACCGGACCTACGAGATGCACCACCTGTGGACGGGTCAGGACTTCGGTGGCCGGCTGCCGAGCGAGGTGTTCCGTGAGCACTTCCTCACCTGTTTCATCGCTGATCCGGTCGGCATCCGTCTTCGGCACCTCATCGGCATGGACAACATCGCCTGGGAGTGTGACTACCCTCACTCCGACTCGTCCTGGCCCGAGGCGCCCGAGGAGCTGGCGAAGGCGGCCGACGGCGTGCCCGACGACGAGATCCACCAGATGTCCTGGCGCAACGCGGTGCGCTGGTACGGGATGGATCCCTTCGCCCACCGTCCGCGCGGCCGGTCCACCGTTCGGTCCCTTCGGGAGGAGGCCGCCGGGCACGACGTCAGCATCCGCTCGCTCGACAAGGGCCGGTTCGAGCCCAAGGTGGGCGCCGACCTGGGCGCACTGGCAAAGCAAGCCTCCGCGTGATTCGGCCCGGCTAGAGGCTCACGCTCGACGAGCTCCGCTGTCTGGAGGACCGGTCGCTGGGCTCTTCCCCTGATTGAACCGGCCCAGCAACACTGTCGCGATGCTCAGCAGGAGTTTTCCGCTCCCGAATAGTATGTACTATAATATGCAATTGTGCCCAGCTGGGGCCTTGAGCGGAATTGGGCGTTGCAGCCCTAACTGAGCCACGACAGATATTTTATACAAATCCAGGAATCGAGCAGGAGCCTGCTGTGGCTCGGCGAAGTTACTGCTGGAACTGAGGTTCCGTCAGGAGGACCGTGTGGGGGTTGGTTCGCGACGGCGGCTGGGATTGATCGACGGGTGTCGAAGCTGGGGAGCGCACGTCACATGACGGAGGTTGACGCATCGTTTCCGGCGTTCCGTCTGTGGTGGCGAGGAGCGTCGAACGGCCCTCGATCGCGGGCGGTCGCGGCGGGTACTGCCACCCTGGGTTTTCTCATCTGGATCGCAGTCCCGTCCGGTGGCGGCGTGCTGGCGAACTTCGCAGCTGGTTTCCCGCTGAGCTCGGCAACGTCGGCGGGCCAGGCCGCCGCATCTCCAACGGGCCCGAGCGCGCCGCTCGCCTCGAATCCCTCAGGCGTTGGGATCTCCGCCGGCTTGGACACCTCGGGCGCCACCGGGCCCGCAGCCGATAACGGGAGCCTCGGCTCGACATCCTCCGACAACGGGAGCGGCGCTGCGGCCTCCGCTGACAGCGGGAGCCTCGCCCCCGACGCCGGCGGTGCATCGGGCACGCCCGGTGGTCCCACCACGCCCAGCGCGACGTGCCCGGTGCCCTTTCCCACCACCACCACGCCACTCGACAGCATCGTCGCTCAGGTGAGCGCCCTGTGCGCACAGGTGCTCGCTCCGGGCTCGGGCACGGTCCCGGCCGGAGCCCTTCCTGGTGGACCGGCGGCCGCACCGCAGGTACCCAAGCAGTGGATGTACCTGGACGCGCCGGTTGGGGCTGTGGGCGCGCCGAACAGCAGCTGGAGCCCGGCGCTGTCGGCCGAGATGGCTGGGAAGACGCCGACCGTGCCCGTGGGGCTGGTGCAAGGAGCCACGGTGTCCCCGACGCTGGCCGGGGCCATCGGTGGCGTCGTCCACGACGGCGCCCTCGTCCAGCTGCTGCTGGTGCCCGAGCCCGCCGCGGCCGGTGGTCCGGCGGCCTTCGGCTCCTGGGTGGGACAGGTCCTGGCCGTCCTCGGGCCCGTCCAGCTCGTCGAGATCGGCACAGGCGCCGCCCCGAGCGGTTCGAACCCGGGGACCGTCGCCGCCGACACCGTGGCCGGCCTCGTCGCCGCCCGTGACGCACCGGGCCACCCCACCGCGGGCGTCGCCTGGCTCGACGGCGGCACCGCCAGCGCCGACCAGCCGCTGTGGTCGGCGCTCGACTCGGCGGGGGTGTGGTCGAAGTCGTCCTTCGTGGCCAGGTCTCTGGACGCCGCCGGTGCGTGTTCCTCGCCGGCTGCCTTCGCCTCCACGCTCGGTCGCTACCCCGCCGCCGCCGCCCTGCCGGTCGCCTCCGAGGCGGCGCAGGCTCCGGCGCCCGCCGCTGTGCTCGCCGCCGACTCCCGCTGCCTGAAGGCCTCGTCGGGGCACAACCCCGCCACCTCGGTGGCGCTGTGGCGGCTCTGGGAAGGGCCGGTACCTCGATGATGAGAGAGGGAAGAGCCTGATGGAGGGAATGACGGCCACGACGCCGTTCCTCGAGTTCCGTTTGTGGTGGCGACGGGCGTCGGCCGGCCAGCAGTCAGCAGCGGTTGGTGCGCTGGTCACCGTCCTGGCCCTCATCATCTGGATCGCCGTCCCCCTGGCCAGCGGACCGTCGAGCACCAACCTCGGAGCGGGCTCCAACGGGGCGCGGGCGCTGGGCACCGGCGGCTCGACGGGGGCGGGACCCGGCGGGGCGGGAGACACCGGCGGCGCCGCGGGAGCGGGACCCGCCGCCGCAGGATCCGGCAGCTCGACAGGAACGAGCCTGGCGGCCGGCGGTCCGTCCGCAGCGGGCGCGGGCGGCGCGGGCGGGGCGGCCGGCAGCCCGGGGGCGCTCCTCGCCGCGGGATGCTCGGGTCAGCCGAAGAACACGAGTGTCGGCGTCGTCCTCATCAACGCCGCAGGGCTCAACAGCGTCCTCGGGGTCCCGAGCGTCAGCAGCCAGCAGGCGATGTGGAGCGCGGCGATCGACTCGATCAACAAGTCCGGTGGCGCGGGATGCAACCATCTCGTCGCCGACTATCAGACCTACAACGAGTCCGACTCGTCCACGGCGCAAAGCGGGTGCCTGGCCTTCGTCCAGCACAAGGACTTCGCCGTCCTCTCCGGGTTCCTGCCGCAGAACCCGGACACCTGCCTGCTGCAGAACCACATCCCAGTGGTCGAAGAGATCCCGATCTCGTCGAAGGACCTCCAGCAGTTCTCCCCGTACTACTTCAGCGCCGCTGGGCAGATCCAGGTCATCTACCGCAACTTCGCCAACGCGGCGAGGCAGTTCAACGTGTTCAACCCCGCTCAGGGCTTCAAGAAGCTCGGTGTCTTCTACTCGGACTGCCAGCCAGAGGTCAACGCGGCGATGATGGCCGACCTGCAGGCGGTCGGGGTCCCGCCGAGCGCCATCGATCGCAGCGACCTTGGTTGTCCTTCCTCGTTCGCGGCGCCGTCGGTGATCGAACAGGCCGTGCTCAAGTTCAAGAGCGACGGCGTCACCACGGCGACGATCGACAACGACATCAAGGACACCCAGAACATCACCAAGACGTCCCAGGCCCAGGGCTTCCACCCCCGGTGGGCGATACCGGACATGGGGACCACGGCCGTCACCGCGAACCCGGCGTTCGCCCCGGACCCGAGCAACTTCGACGGCGCCCTGGCCATTTCCCCGAACCAGTACGGCGCCAACAACTCGCCCGGCTTCCACGAGGGCCCGGCCGACACGGCCTGCGACCAGATCATGACCAGCCACGGCCAGCCCGGGACCATGACGTCGCCGGACCAGTTCGCGGGCGCGGTCTGCAACATCGTGTGGATGTTCGCGGCCGCCCTCGACCATGCCCCGAGCCCGGCCCCGGACCAGCTGGCCGCCGGCCTGCAGCGGGTGGGCTCGATCCCCTTTGCCTTCCCCGACGGGCCCAACAGCTTCTCCGCTCCGGGCACGACCACGGGAGGCGAGTTCTGGCGGCCGCTCACCTACTTCGCGTCGTGTGGCTGCTGGAAGCTCGCCAGCCCGAACTTCCAGCCTTCCTTCTGATGCGAAGGAGCCAACCATGAGCTCTGGCACCCTCGTCCTGGGTCTGATCAACGGGATGCTGATCGGCCTGCTGGCCGTGGGGATCGTGCTGGTCTACAAGTCCAACCGGTTCTTGAACCTGGCCCATGCCCAGCTGGGCGCCCTGTCGGCCCAGCTGCTGGCCAAGTTCGTCATCGACTGGGGCCTGAGCTGGTGGGTCGCACTGTCGGTGTGCGTGCCCGTCGGCATCGCCGTCGGACTCGGGGTCGAGCGCTGGGTCGTGCGGCCCCTGCGGGCGCGATCGGCGTCGTCGGTCTCGCTCCTCCTGGCGACCGTCGGGGTCACCCAGGTGCTCCTCGCCCTGGCCCTGATCCCCGGCCTCGGCCCCGACCAGGCGAAGCTGCTCAACATGGGCTATCCCCTGCCGTTCCACTCCAGTGTTCAGGTGGGGGGCGTCGTCCTCGGCGGCGCCGACATCATGGTCCTCGTCCTCGCTCCCATCCTGGTCGGTGCGCTAGCGGTGTTCCTGCGCTTCACCCTCCTGGGCACGATGATCCGGGCCGCGGCGTCCAACCCCGACGCGGCGCGCCTGTCGGGGGTCTCCACGGCCAAGGTGTCGGCCGTCACGTGGGCCATCGCCGGCGGCTTGTCGGCGGTGGCGGCCATCCTGCAGAGCCCCTCGTTCGGCGGCAACGGGGCCTTCGCCGCCGCCGCCCTCGGGCCCCAGCTCCTGCTGCTGGCCCTCGGGGCGGCCGCCTTCGGGGCCTTCACCTCGCTGCCGGCGGCCCTCGGCGGGGGACTGGTCATCGGCCTGGCCCAGCAGATCACACTGGCGATCACCTCCAACGCCGGGACCTCGGAGCTCGTCGTGTTCCTGATCATCATGGGCATCGTGCTCGCCCGGGGAGGCGCCATCGGACGGGTGTTCGCCACCGCGGGGGCCATCGTCGAGGACCGGGCCCCGCTGCGCATCCCCGAGGCCATCAGAGACCGGCTCGCCGTCCGCTACCACGGGCGCGTCCTGCTGGCGGGGGCGTTGTTCGTCGGGCTCATTGTCCCGCTGATCCCCATCCTCAACAGCGAGGGATCACGCTTCGACCTGGCCCTGGTGCTGCTCTATGCGGTGGTGTCGCTCTCGCTCACGGTGGCCATCGGCTGGGCCGGCCAGGTGAGCCTGGGCCAGTTCGCCCTCGTCGGCGCCGGTGCCTTCGTCGCCGGCCACCTGATGCCCGCCGGCTGGTCGGTGCTGTTCCTGTTGCTGGTCTGCGGGGTGGTGGGCGCCGCCATCATGGCCTTGGTCGCCATGCCGGCGCTACGCGTGCCTGGTCTCACCCTGGCCGTGACCACGCTCGGGCTCGCCGTCATCGCCCCTGACTGGCTGTTCCACCAGTCCTGGTTCGGCTCGGCCCAGCCCTTCGGCATCGTCCTCAGCCCCCCGAGCGTCGCCGGCGGCCTCGGGCACCCCTCGTCCCAGCTGGTCGTCTACTACATCGCCCTCGGCGTGGTCGTGGTGGGGGGCGCGGCCATGTGGGCCCTCCGGCGGTCGCAACCGGGGCGGCTCATCATCGCCGTGCGTGACGACGAAAAGCGGGCCGCCACCTTCCGGGTGACGCCCACCACGGTCAAGGTGGGGGCCCTGTGCATCTCGGGGTTCCTGGCCGGCTCGGCCGGGGTGCTGTGGGCCGATGCCTACCGGGACGTGTCCGCCAGCCAGTTCCCCGCCGAGCTGTCGCTGGCGATCCTGGCCGGGGTGGTGATCGGCGGCATCGGCTCGGTGGGCGGGGCCGTGGCCGGGGCCGTGATCGTCTATGGCTTGAACTTCTTGGTCAGCCCGCACCTGTCGAACCTCTTCGGGGCCAAGGGTGGCGCCGCCATCGGTGCCCAGCTCCTCTTCGGCGGCGTCGGGCTGATCTTCACCCTGCGCAAGTACCCCCAGGGCATCGCCGGGGCCGTGCAGTCGTGGTGGCAGGGACGCCTGGATCGACTGGCGGCCGAGACCGACCAGCGCGCCGTGGTGGCCGCCGACGCGCCCGTGCTGGGCGTCGATGACGTGCGCCTCGCCTTCGGGGGCCACCGGGCCCTCGACGGGGTGTCCATCGAGGTGCGAGAAGGCGAGATCGTCGGGCTGATCGGGCCCAACGGGGCGGGCAAGACCACGCTGTTGAACGTGGCCTCGGGGATGCTGTCCGCCGACGGCGGTGCGGTGGTCGTGGGCGGGGTGGACGTGAGCGACTTTCCCCCCGAGCTGCGGGCCACCTACGGCCTCGGGCGCAGCTTCCAGCAGGCCACGCTGTTCCCCGGCCTCACTGTGACCGAGACCATGCAGGTGGCCATGAGCACCCAGCACCGGGTCGGGGTCCTGGCCTCGGCCGCCTCGGCGCCGTGGGTGCGGGCCGGTGAGGGCTCGAGCCGCAAGGCGGTGCGGGCCCTGCTCGAGCGCTTCGGCCTGAGCGCCTGGGCGGGTGTGTTGACCGACGAGCTGTCCACCGGCACCAGAAGGATCTGCGACCTGGCCGCCCAGGTGGCCGCCGGACCGAAGCTGTTGCTGCTGGACGAGCCCACCGGTGGGGTGGCCCAGCGGGAGGC
>DASXCO010000024.1 GCA_036491125.1 Acidimicrobiales bacterium
GGGGGTCCGACGCCCCCCGAGCGCGCCGGCCCGAGCCCGACGGCCACCGTGAGCCCGAAACCTGCGCCGTCAAACCCGACCTCGCCATAGCCGCCCGGCAGAGCGACGTCGCGCAGTTCCCTCCCGGAGGGCAGGTGATTCGTCCGCATCAGCTCGACGGTCGGCCGGGCCAGGACGCGCGCTCCGTCCAGCTCGCCACCATTGAGCAGCATCTGACAGAACCGCGCATAGTCGTCGAGTGTGCCGACAAGGCCGCCTCCTCCGGACTGCAGTGCCGGCTCACGGACGAGACGACGGTCCGCGGGGTCATCCAGGAGACGCAGCGTCTTGTCGGTGTTCCGGCCGTAGAGCGCGGCCACACGATGGGCTCGCTCGTCACGAACCGAGAACCCGGCGTCGACCATGCCGAGCGGTTCGAAGATGGTCGTGCGCAGGTAGTCGCCGAAACGCTGCCCTGACATCACCTCGACCAAGCGAGCGCAGAGGTCGGTGGACCAGGAGTACAACCAGTGGCGGCCGGGGTGAAAACGGAGGGGCTCCTTGGTCAACAGGACGCTGAGGTCGGCCAGGGTCACACCAGCGTCGAGCCGCCGGGAGCTCTTCCCTTCGACCAGGCTGGTCAGATCGAGCCGCGCCTCGGGCGGGCCGAACCCGATACCAGTCATGTGCATCATCGCATCGCGTACAGTTATGGGCCGCTCCGGGGCGACCAGCTCACGCCGGCCGTCGGGGTGCTTCACCCGGACCTGCACGTCTCGCCACTCAGGCAGGTACCGGTGGATCGGGTCCGTCAACTTGAAGCGGGCCTGCTCGTACAGTGTGAGCAGGGCGACGCCGGTGACGGGCTTGGTCATCGAGTACCAGCGCCAGATGGTGTCGTCGGCAACGGGCGTACCCCGCTCGCGATCCATCAGGCCGAGGGAGCTGCGCAGGGCGACGTGGCCGCGCCGGGCGACCACGACCTGGCACCCGGCGATACGTCCCCGGTCGATGTACTGACGTTGGAGGTGGTCATCGATGCGTTTCGCGCGGCCCTCATCGATACCAGCCAGTTTCGGCTCGAGATCAAGGTCGAAGGTCATCCCAGCCATCCCTCGGTGCATGACACCCATCCTGTCTATCCCAAGAAGCGCCAGGCGATCCACACAACCGTCTCGGGGCCCTTCCTCCCCCCGCCCGGCGCGGTCGCTGTGCTCCGGGCCCCGCGAGCCGAAGGACACCCACCCACGGAGTCAGTGTCCTTCGGGGTCGTGGTTGGCCGGCGCCACTGCAGGAGCAGACTCTCCGGTCCGTCCCGGCTCGATGTAGACCCAGACGGCCGTCGGTACCGATGAGCGGACCGCGATCTCGGCCTCATCGACAACTCCGGCGGCCTCTTCAACGCTCAGGCCAGGGGCAAAGAGGACCTTCGCCCCGACCAGCAGCTCCTCGGGACCCACGTGGACGGCTCGAAGGTGGACGACGCGTCGAACGCCCGGCGTGGTTGCGAGCCGCTCCTCGATCGCGCGCAGCTGGTCCGCCGAAGCTGTCTCACCGACAAGCAGAGAGGTCATCTCGATGCCCAGGAAGACGGAGTTGACCGCCAACAGCACGCCGATCCCCAATGTGCCGACGGCATCGAAGACGGTGTTGCCGGTGATCGCCGATACCGCCACGGCGACGAGCGCGATCCCGAGCCCC
>DASXCO010000025.1 GCA_036491125.1 Acidimicrobiales bacterium
TCAGGAAGCTCAACGTCGACAGCCGCGCCGCCGCGGTTCGACTCGTCGGCCAGGATTGAGCCTCTGTCGTCGATCCCGAGCGGATCGAGGGAGGTCGGGAGATCAGAGGAACCTGCTGGGACCGGCCCGCCTCGCTTCCGCTCGGTCACACCTCACTGTGACAAGAGGCACGTCGATGACGTGTTGGTCGTTGGAGGCTGCGGGTATCCAGGTCTGATCTATGGCCGCGGACTCCGGGCGCAGGGATCGGGTGAACCGGAAGATGAGGCCGGGTCCGCGGCTGGTGCTCGTGATCGCCGTCATCGTGGCCACCCTGGCGGTGGTGTACCGGGCGGTGGGCGGGGCCTACGACTTCTTCTCGAGCGCCTATCCGCTCAGCGCCACCTTCTCCCACCTGGGCCAGAACGTGCACCCCGGCTCGGAGGTGGACTACCGGGGGGTGCAGGTGGGCAAGATCAAGGACTGGTCCCTCGTCGACCGCCAGGTGAAGGTGCGCTTCTCGATCAACCCCGGCTTCAAGGTCCCCGCCGACGCCAGCGCCACCCTCGAGCCCCAGAGCGTGTTCGGCTCGGAGATCATGAACCTCGACTTCCCCAACGGCCAGGCCGGGCCCTACCTGAGCTCGGGGGGCCAGATCACCCACACCGCCACCACCGACCAGGTGCAGGACTTCATCAACGCCACGGTGCCGCTGTTCAACGCCATCGACCCCGCCGACGTGCAGACCATCATCTCCGAGCTGACCGTGGCCTCGCAGAACCTGGGCGAGACCATCGCCCAGAGCATCGACACCGGCACCCAGCTGGCCGACCTGTTCTCCACCACCATCAACGCCCAGGTGACCGCCCTGGACGCCTTCAGCCGCTTCCAGGCCGCCTTCACCCCCACGGCGTCGAACCTGAACGCCATCGCCGCCAACAACAACGTGGGCCTGCCCGTGTTCAACCAGGCCGAGGGCACCTACCAGGCCTTCCTCACCACCTTGAAGCCCCTCGCCGACAACCTGGCCCAGCTGCTGTCGGTCTACCGGCCCGACATCAACATCCTCCTCGGCCAGGGCGACAACGTGGTGCGGGTGCTGCTGGCCCGCCAGTCCGACATCTCCGACCTCATCCACGGCCTCTACCGCTACACGCTCAAGTTCGCCAAGGGTGCCAGCTCCGAGCAGCTCGCCGATGGGAGCAGGTTCGCCTACTTCAAGGTCTTCACCAGCTTCAGCGACATCGACAAGTTGGTCTGCAGCCTTGTCGCTCCCGCCGGGACCCCACCCCAGCTCCAGCAGCAGCTGCAGCCTCTCCAAGCTGCGCTCGGACCGCAGTTCGACTGCTCTCCTGGCGCCAGCGCGACCGGCTCGACCTCGGCCGGGGCGCCCTCGGCGTCGCCCGTCGCCGGTCAGATGGCCACGTCCGCCATCTCCGGCCTGGCCCAGCCCCAGGTGCCTCAGCGGGCCAGCGTGGGGAGCGTCGTCAACGGGGTGATCGGGCGATGAGGCTCAAGCTGCGGGGCTCCCTGACCAGAGTCGCGATCAAGGTGGGCATCTTCGCCGCCATCTGCGTCGTCCTGCTCGCCATCCTGGCCAAGGAGGTGGGGAACCTGAGCTTCTTCTCCCACCAGGTCAGCTACAGGGCCAACCTTCCCGACGTCACGGGGCTGTTCCCCACCGACGACGTGAAGGTGGCGGGCGTCAAGGTCGGACAGGTGAGCAAGGTCACCACCGACCATGGGCATGCGGTGGTGACCTTCAGCGTCGACAAGACGACACCCCTGCGGTCGAGCACCCAGGTTGGCCTCCGCTACCGCAACGTCCTCGGGGAGAAGTACCTCTACGTCTATCCAGGGTCGACGGGGCCCATGATGCGGTCCGGCTCCACGATCCCGCTGAACCAGGCCGTATCGGATGCCGACATCGACGCCTTCCTCAACGCCCTGGGCCCGTTCGTCAGGGCGATCAACCCTCAAGAGGGAAACCTGTTCGTGCAGGCCATGGTCAGCGCCCTTGAGGGCAACCAGGACCAGGTCACCCAGTTGCTCGGCAACACGGCGACCGTCTCGGACACCCTGGGCAACCTCAACCAGCAGGTCGGTGCCGTGATCGACAACTTCAACACGGTCCTCACGGCGCTGGCCCAACGGAGCGGAGACCTCGGCGCGCTGGTCAACAACCTGAACGCGCTGTCCCAGAGCCTCGTGGCCCGCAACTCCGACCTGGACACCGCGGTGGTCGAGTTCTCACAGCTGGCCGCCCAGTTCAAGAACCTGCTCTCCACCAACCGCGGCAGCATCGACCAGGCCGTCAACAACCTCCAGGGCATCGCCGACGTGCTGTCTCAGCACCACACCGATCTCGAGAAGGACCTCACCACCCTCCCCGCCGGCCTCCAGGGCTACTCGAACATCGCCTCCTACGGCCAGTGGTTCGCGGTGCGGGTGATCTACAGCTGCCTGGCCAACGAGGGTGGCCCGGGCACACCCTCCGACTGCGGCTACGAGCAGCCCCAGATCAGCAACCCGTCCCAACCCACCTCTGGAAACCCCCTGCCCTCGTCCGCAGGCGGCTCGGCGGGGGCACCGGCCGCGCCGACGGGGAGCACATCGGCGGGCGGACCGAGTGTGTCCAACATCACTGGCTTCGCTGCATCCGGCAGGGCGGGCTGATGGCCTTCGTCAAGGAACCGTTCTGGCGCAACCTCAATCTGCGGCGGGGCCCCAAGTCCTTCACCGAGCGCAACCCCAAGGTCATCGGCGCCATCGCCATCGTGGTGATCCTGGCCGTGACCGCCGCCGCCATCGGCCTCAACTCAGACATCGTGAAGGACCGCTATCCGATCTCCGCCCGCTTCGCCGATACCGCAGGCATGCAGTCCGGCGACAGCGTCCTCCTGGCCGGAGTGGTGGTGGGCGAGGTCGACTCGGTCAAGCTGGCCGGCAACGCGGCCGACGTGAAGATGCAGATCAACCACGGCGTGCAGATCCCGACGGACTCCTCAGCCGACGTCTATGTCGAGACCCTGCTGGGCAAGAAGGACATCCGCATCGACCCCGGCCACGACTGGGCCCACCTGATGGCTTCAGGTGGCCTGATCAGCAAGACGACCACCCCGACCCAGCTGCTCGACCTGCAGAACGAGTCCGCTCCCGTGCTCGAGCAGAGCGACGCCACCTCGCTCAACAAGCTGATCCAGGACCTGGCCAGCGTGACCCAGGGCAAGCAGGGCGAGGTCGCCACGATCGCCGACGGGCTCAACCGCTTTCTCGGCACGGTCAACCAGCGCTCGGGCACCGTGAGCAATCTCATCGACTCGGCCAAGACGGTGACCGGCACGCTCGCCAACCGTGACCAGCAGCTGGTGTCGATCGTCGACAACCTGGGCATCGTCGTCAACGGACTGGCTCAACGCAAGGACGCCCTTTCCAACCTGTTGAACCAGAGCGAGCAGATGGCGATCCAGACTTCAGCGCTCGTGGGCGCCAACCGCGGCAAGCTCGACTCGATCCTGGCCGAGCTCCACACCGACCTCGGCATCGTCGGCAGCCACCAGAACGACCTGGCAGAGGCGGTGGCCGACCTCGGTGACACGGTGCAGGCTTACAGCTCGATCGGCGTCTCCGGCGCCAACAGTGCCAACAACCCGAACTGGGCCAACATCTTCACCCAGCTACCCGGGTCCGCCGGACAGGACGCCGTCTTCGGCTCCTGTGGCGACTTCGACCAGGCCCTGAGTGCCATCCTCGGACCCGACCCGGCCGAGCACCCCAACGGCTCGTTCCAGTGCACGCCCCAGCCGGCGACGGGCCCGGTGCCCGCCGGCGGACCCTTCCCCGCGTCGTCGTCGCCGCCCGGTCCGCCCTCGCCACCGTCGGGAGGGATTCCCGCCGCGGGTGGCTCTTCCACGAGCGGTCCGAGCGCCAACGCCCAGTCCCTCCAGGACATCGTGGGCCCGCTCACGGGAGGACACTGATGCGGACCGGGTGGCTCACCGTGCGCCCCAGGCTTCGTCGCCGCTCTCTGCGGGGCGGGGCGGCGATCGCCCTGCTCGGCGTCCTCGCCGTGGTGGCCAGCGCCTGCTCGTCAGGGGGGACCTCGAGCTACATCGTCAAGGCCGACTTCTCCAACGGAATCGATCTGTACCCCAGCTCGCCGGTGACGATGCTCGGCGTGAACGTGGGCACGGTCAGCTCGGTCCAGAACCAGGCCGACCACGTCCTCGTGACGATGCGGGTGAACGACACCTACCGGATCCCGGCCGGCGCCAACGCCGCTGTCGTCGGTCAGTCCCTGCTCGGCGAGCGCTACGTCCAGTTCTCGCCCTCGTACACGGGTGGGCCTCAGCTGACCGATGGCTCGCTCATCCCGCTGTCCCGGACGACCGTTCCCGTCTCCGCCGACGAGGTCCTCGCCGGGCTCAAGAAGTTCCTGGGGGCCATCAACCCCAACGGAGCGGCCGACCTGACGACGAACCTGGCCCAGGTGCTGGGTGGCAACGGGGCCCGGCTCAACGACCTGATCCACAACGCCGCCGGCACTCTCCAGCTGCTGGCCGACAAGGGCAACGACCTGGGGCAGCTGAACGGCTCCCTCGCCCAGCTGACCGGCGCCCTCGACACGCGGACCCAGACCATCACCCAGCTGATCCAGGACTACAACACCGTCTCGGCCGTCCTCATCCAGAACGGCGGCCAGACCCTCGGCGACACGATCACGCAGCTCAACAACGCCAGCGCCCAGGTCGCCGACCTGCTCTCGCCCAACCTGGCCGGTCTACATGACGACATCGGGGTCCTCACCACGGCGGCCCGCACCCTCGACCGCAACCTCTCCTCACTCGACCAGGCCAACGCGGCCTCCGTCAACCTGTTCGCCGCCGCCCAGCGCGCCTACGACCCCCAGGCCAACTGGCTGCGGCTCAACGCCCAGAGTGACCCCAACACCACCTCGTCGCTGATCGAGTCGCGCATTCGCGACCGCCTGTCCGGAGTTTGCCGGCGGCTGGAGGCCAAGGGCATCAGGAGCGCGACTCTCGACAACTGCAGCCAGGTCGGCACGCACTACTTCGACCCCATTCTGAACGCCGTCCCGTGCATCCTCAACCAGCAGTCGGGGCCCGGCTGCTCGCCGGCGGCGCTGTTCGGGGCCGGTGTCAACGCCATCCCCGGGCTGACTCCCGGCCAGCGCGCTCAGACCTCGCAGGGCCCCGCCCCGTCCGCCGCCTCCCCGGCACCGGGTGCCAGCTCCGCTCCGCCAGCCTCGCCCTCGCTCACCGTGCCCCCGTTACTCCCGCCGATGCCCAATCGTCAGAGCGCGCCCGGCAGCAGCGGCGGTCTGCTGGGGGGTCTGTGATGGTGGGCCGCGTTGCCGCCGCCCTCAGCGGAAGGGGCCGCCGCACGGCCGGCGGCGGGGTTGGGGTCCCCGCCGCTCGGAGGAGGGCGGGGATGGGGCCCCGCCCGGGGAGGCGAAGCCGACGGCAAATCGCTGCGGGCGTCGTCGTCCTGGGTCTGGCCGCCGGGCTCAGCAGCTGCGCGACGAGCGGCTCGGACATGGTGTCGGCCAGCGCGACCTTCCCCGATATCGAGGCCACCACCAGCGGCACGCCGGTGGAGATGGCCGACGTCATCATCGGGCACGTCACGTCCACCAGCGTCCAGGGTGGCCAAGCCCGGCTCGGGCTCACGTTCAACCGGTCGGCCAAGGTGCCTGCCGATGTGACCGTCGAGGTGACCCAGGACTCGCTGCTGGGCCAGAACATCGTGCAGCTCGTGCCGAACACCAAGGACCCCCACGCCCCGCTGCTGGCCGACGGGTCGACGATCACCCAGACGCGCGACGTGCCCGGACTCGAGCAGCTGATCAAGTCCGGCACCGACGTCTTCGCCGGCCTGTCCGCCAACCAGTTGGCCTCGTTGATCCACGAGGGTGCGCAGGCCTTTGGTGGCCAGGGCCCGACCCTGCACCGGCTCATCGATGACCTGACGAACGTCACGGCCGGCTACGCGGGCCAGACCCAGACCATCCAGACCCTGGTCAACAACCTCGATCAGTTCAGCTCCGTCGAGGCCCCCGCCGCGCAGTCCCAGGTCCAGTCCATCGCCAACCTCGCCCAGACCACCGGTGTGCTCAACGACCAGGCCAACCGGTTCGCCGATCTGCTGTCCTCGCTGAGCAACCTGTCGGAGCAGAGCCTCGGCATTCTCAACACCTACCTGCCCCAGATCGACAACCAGTTCAGCGCCCTACGCTCGGTCACCCAGGCCGTGGCCGACCGACAGTTCGACCTGGGCCAGCTGCTCCAGTACACGTCGCAGCACAACATCAACGTCTCTGGAGGCATCAAGAACAAGTTCGGCCAGGTCCTCAACGACGTCATCGTCTGTGGCGTTCCCGGAGGAGGCGAGCAACCGAACGACCCGGCCTCCTCCTGCCACAACGTTCCGGGGCCTCCGCAGTCATGACCTCCCGCCGCGTCATCCTCAACCTCGTCGCCTTCCTCACCGTGAGCCTGGGGCTCACCGTCTACGGGACGTTCGTCCTGCTGCGCGATCCCTTCGCCACCCGGACCACCGTGAAGACCGTGCTGCCGGACACGGCCGGTCTGATCAAGGGGCTGACGGCCACCAGCAACGGGGTCACGGTCGGCACGGTCGATTCGGTGAAGCTCAACCCCGGCAACCATTCGGTGACGGTGGCCGTGTCACTGGACCCGGGCAAGAGTCTCCCCGGCGACGTGGCCGCCAGCGTCATCCGAGCCAATCCCCTCGGTGAGCAGTCCGTCGACTTCGTCCCCCAGCGCGGGGGCACCGCACCTGCGCTGGCGAGCGGGGCCACGGTGCCAGTGGCCGCGGTCGGGACGCCACCCAACGTGGGCGACATCATCAACATCGCCGACACGCTGTTCAACGCCATCCCCAAGCAGGACCTCACCACGGCGGTCCACGAGCTCGCGGTCACCCTGGCGGGCCGCGGTCAGGACCTCCGCACCTTCACCCAGAGCAGTCTCGCCTTTTCCCAGGAGTTCCTGAACTACCAGTCCCAGTTCCAGGCCCTGCTCGCCAATTCCCCCCCGATCCTCAACGCGGTGGGCAACGACGGGCCTCAGCTGCAACAGGCCATCGCCAACACCGTCGTGCTGAGCCAGGTCCTCGCCGACCACCGCTTCGACACCGTCCACCTGTTCGCCAACGGCATCCGCCTCGGACAGACCCTGGGCGGGCTCATCGCCAACAACGAGCCCAACCTGGCCTGCCTTCTCCACGACTTCGGCCGGATCACGGCCAACACGGCCGAGCCGGCCAACCTGAACAACCTGGACACCGCCCTGGCCACCAACCAGGAGTTCTTCGGCCCCGTCGACGCCCTCTCGCCCCTGGGGACCACCAAGGGCCTGTACCCGGGCGATCCCAACCACCCCCAGAACTGGCTGCGGACCTACCTCATCCTTCCTCCGGCCCAGCCCAGCGCGGTCTCCTACAACCCGCACCATGAGCTGCCACCCGTCAAGCCAGGGGCGGGCTGCGACACCGAGTTCGGGCCCGGGGCGGGACCAGCAACGCAGCCTGGCTTCCAGCCGACTGGAGGCAGCACCGTCATTCCGCCCCCCACGAGCGAGTCCCGGGTGCGGGGCAACGAGACGGGCGATCCGAACGCGGTGCCGGCCGCCTACACGAGGCCAGCCCATACGGCGGCTGGTGGCTCGGGACTCGTCATCCTCGGGCCCGCACTGATGGCGTTGTTCCTGGTCACAGGGTTCGGTCTCCTTGGCCATCGCCGGCGCCGGGAGGCCTGATGGCAGTGGCGCGGGCGGGCCGGGGGCAGGATTCTGCCGCTCGTACGGCGAACACCAGACGGCGTGAGCTGCAGCCGACCGGATCACAACTCACGACGCACGATGGTCGGGCTCAGGCACACGGTGCCGTGCTCGTGACGCATCTGCGGTGGAGGGCCAGATGAGCGAGCGAGGCGTACGCGGCGTGCGGACCGTCGGTGGGATTCGGCCATCCCGCCGGGCTCGGGACGCCGACGAGCTCGAGGACGGGGCGCAGTGGACCGACACCGAGCCCGAGATACAGCCGGAGCCGACGAACGGGACGACCACCGGCGACACCCGTACCGATCCCTACGTCGTCGTCACGGAGGAGGCCGCCGAGGGAGCCGGCCGCCGAGCTGGCCGCGGCCGCCGGGCTGACCGCGCCCGCCGGCCCAGCACCGGAGCGCCCCGGTGGCTGGTGCGGGTGCTGGCCGTCATCGCCGTTCTCGGCACCGCCTTCGCCATCCTGTTCGGCATCTGGTGGAACGGTGAGCGGGTCCAGGCCGGCAATCGGGCTGCCGCCCAGCGGACGGGGCAGAACTTCCTGATCGCCCTCACCAACTTCGATTCCCGCACCATCAACTCCGACTTCGCCAGGATCACGAGCTACGCCACGGGCGACTTCGCCAAGCAGGCCCAGCAGTTCTTTGGTCCCCAGATCCGTCAGCAGCTGGAGGCCAGCAAGGCGGCCAGCCGGGGGCAGATCAGCTCGCTCTACGTCCAGTCGGCCAGCGGCAACAACGCCAGCGTGTACGCCGTCGTCGACCAGACCATCGTCAACAACAAGTTCAACGCCCCCCAGGCCGACGAGCTGCGGATCGTCCTCAGCCTCAACAAGGTCAGCGGCGGCTGGCGGGTCGGAGAAGTGACGGTGCTCCAGGCGCCGACGACCAACAGCAGCGGCGCCGGCGCAGCAACCAGCCCGACGGGCCCTTAGGCCTAGGCGGTCCGCGTCCGCGGCAGCCAGGCCGGGCGCCGACCCTCGTAGGTGGCGATGGCGTCGTCGTGGCGCATGGTCAGGTCGATGTCGTCCATCCCCGCCAGCAGCCGATCGCGGGTGAAGTCGTCGAGGACGAAGGGGGCCTCGATGCCGGCGGCGGGGGCCGACACGGTCCGCCGCTCGACGTCGACGGTGAGCTCGAGGGCGGGGTCAGCGGCGACGGCGGCGAGCAGCGCCTGGCCGGCGTCGGGATCGATCTCGGCCGGCACCAGCCCTCCCTTGGTGCAGTTGTTGCGAAAGATATCCGCGAACCGGGATGACACCACGGCCCGGAACCCGTAGTCCTGCAGCGCCCAGACGGCGTGCTCCCGGGACGAGCCGGTACCGAAGTTGGCCCCGGCCACGAGGATGGTGGCGCCGGCGTGCTCGGGCCGATTGAGCACGAAGTCGCGGTCGTCGCGCCACTCGGCGAACAGCCCCGCCCCGAACCCCGTGCGCTCGACCCGCTTGAGCCAGTCGCTGGGGATGATCTGGTCGGTGTCGACGTCGCTCCGGGCCAGAGGGACGGCGGTACCGGCGACGACGCGTACGGGTTCCATGGGACTGGTCCTCTCTCTCGCTCTCTCTCGCTCAGCTGAGGTCGTTCGGGGTGGCGAAGTGGCCGGCCACCGCCGTGGCCGCGGCCACGGCCGGTGAGACCAGATGGGTGCGCCCGCCCCGACCCTGACGGCCCTCGAAGTTGCGGTTGGACGTCGAGGCGCACCGCTCGCCCGGGCTGAGCTTGTCGGGGTTCATGGCCAGGCACATCGAGCATCCCGCCTCGCGCCACTCGAACCCGGCGGCGGAGAAGACCCGGTCCAGGCCTTCGGCCTCGGCGTCGGCCTTGACCCGCCGGGAGCCGGGCACGACCAGGGCCCGCATCCCGTCGCGCACGCGGCGCCCGTCCAGCACCGAGGCGGCGGCGCGTAGGTCCTCGAGACGGGCGTTGGTGCACGATCCGATGAACACGGTGTCCACGGCAATATCTCTGAGGGGGGTTCCCGCCGTGAGGCCCATGTAGCCGAGGGCCCGAGCCGCCGACTCCTGCTCGGCTGGTCGCGAGTAGCTCTGCGGGTCGGGAACGGCGCCGTCGATGGCTGCCACCTGGGCGGGGTTGGTCCCCCAGGACACGTGGGGCATGAGGGAGGCGGCGTCGATGTCCACCACGCGATCGAAGGGGGCGCCGGGGTCGCTGGCCAGGCTGCGCCAGTCGTCGAGGGCGGACTCCCAGGCTGGTCCCTCGGGCGCGTGGCGGCGACCGTCCAGGTAGGCGAAGGTCGTGTCGTCGGGGGCGATCATCCCCGCCCGGGCGCCCGCTTCGATGCTCATGTTGCACACCGTCATGCGCCCCTCCATCGATAGCGAGCGGATGGCCGACCCCTGGTACTCGATGACGTGGCCGATGCCGCCCCCCGTGCCGATGAGGCCGATGATGCCGAGGATGACGTCCTTGGCGACGACGCCGGAGGGCAGGACGCCCTCAACTCTCACGGCCATGGTCCCCGGGCGGGGCTGGGGGAGCGTCTGGGTGGCGAGCACGTGCTCGACCTCGCTGGTCCCGATGCCGAAGGCCAGCGCGCCGAAGGCGCCGTGCGTCGAGGTGTGGCTGTCGCCGCACACGATCGTCATGCCCGGTTGGGTGATGCCCTGCTCGGGACCGATGACGTGGACGATGCCCTGGTTGGCGTCGCCCATCGGGTACAGCGTGATCCCGAACTCCTCGCAGTTGGCGGCCAGCACCTCGAGTTGACGGGCGGAGATGGGGTCGGCGACGGGACGGTCGATGTCGAGCGTCGGCACGTTGTGGTCGGCTGTCGCCAGCGTCAGGTCCGGGCGGCGGACGGGTCGCTCCGCGAGCCGCAGCCCGTCGAACGCCTGTGGCGACGTCACCTCGTGCACCAGGTGCAGGTCGACGTACAGCAGGTCGGGCTCTCCTTCGGCCGCCCGCACCACGTGGCGGTCCCAGACCTTCTCGCTCAGCGTCTTTGCCACTGCTGCCCCCGTTGTCTCTGTCTCATATATTGAGATATTGTTCTCGCTATATGGAAGAGAGTGTAAGCGGCGTCGGCGTCCTCGACAAGGCGGTTGCCATCCTCGCCGCCCTCGAGCCTCGGCCGGCGACGCTCAACCAGCTGGTCGACACCACCGGGTTGACCCGGGCGACGGCCCACCGGCTGGCTCTGGCCCTGGGTCGCCACGGCCTGGTGGAGCGCGACGTCGACGGTCGCTTCTGCCTGGGGCCGCGTCTCACCGAGCTGGGGGCGGCGGCCCTGGCCGGCCCACCGCTGGCGGTGACCGCCCGGCCCGCCCTCGAGGTGCTCAGGGACCGCACGGGCGAGAGCGCACAGCTGTACGTGGCCGCGGGTGAGGCCCGACTCTGCGTCGCCTCCCTGGAATCGCCCCACAGCCTGCGCACCATCGTGGCCGTCGGCGCCGCCCTGCCGATGGACCGCGGCTCGGCGGGGGCCGTGCTGCGCGACGATCCCCGCGTCAACCGGCGGGGTTGGATCGAGAGCGTCGAGGAGCGCGAGAAGGGGGTGGCGTCGGTCAGTGCGCCCGTGCATCGGGGCGCGCGCGTGGTGGCGGCCGTCTCGGTGTCGGGCCCGGTGGAACGGACGACCCGGGCGCCAGGGCGGAGGTACGGCGTCGCCGTCGTCGACGCCGCCCGCCAGGTGGAGGACGCGGCCGGCTGGACGTCCTGACGGTCAGCTGAGCCCGAGCTTGCGGCTGCAGGCGGGCCACTGGCCCCACCCGCTGCGGGCCTGTAGCCGCTGCGCCGCCTGGTCCTGCATCGCCGGTGGCTCCTGGTCGGGCCGACCCGGATAGCCCATGCTCGACCACGTCGACCAGACGAACTGGTAGGCGCCGTAGAAGCCGTTGCCGGTGTTCTCCTGGTAGTTGCCGCCCGACTCGCACTGGCGCAGCGCCGCCCACACGCCGCCCGCCGTCGCCGCGCGGGAGAGCACCGGGGGCTTGGGTCGCACGGTGGTCGTGGTGGTCGACGGGGTGGCCGAGACGGCCAGGGCAGGGGCGGGGGCGGTGGTCGGTGGCGCTGCTGGCGCGGGAGGAGGTGGCGGTGACGGAGGCGGGTCGACGACGACGACGTGGGTCGGAGCGAGGCGGCCCACATACGCCGCTGGCGCGCCAACCGGGAAGCGGTTGATCGCCGCCGCGGTTCCCAGCACCATGAGGGCCAGCGCGCACCCCACCAGCGCCCGCAGCGGCGCCAGCCGGAGCAGGTCGGACATGCCCCAGTGCACGGCGCCTGAGTGCGGGTCGGGTGCCGGTGGACGCGTCGCCAGCGGCGCCGCCGTGGCGCGTCGTCGGGCGGCGCCGACTGGCCCCCGGACGGACATGGACCAGGAGTCGACCGTGAGCGTCGTCCGAGCGAGGACGCGGATCGATGGTGAATGGGACTCGAGGGCCCACTCCAGTGACTCGGCCAGTGTGAGTGATCGACCCCGCCCCCTGTGGGCCGTACGGTCTCTGTCCGGCTCGACGAACCTCGGAGGGGAGTCGATCACGAGCGAGGCGAGGTCAGCCGGGTCCGGGCCACCCCGCGACCCGGCTCGTCCGCCTCTCGGCTGCGGTGCACGACACTTGGGATTCGCCGCTCCGTCGCCCAGATCCTCCCCTAGCGGCTACCCAAAACGACCCAAATGGGGTAGCCCCGGTGACGGGCGCGGCCCGAGGGGTCGGTCCGCTACGGAGCGGCGGTGGGCTGGCTGGCCCGACGGGCCACCAGCTCGCAGGCCTCGACGAGCGTGGGCACGAACGCCCGCGGCTGAGCGGCGCACACCCCGTGATCGCCTACCACCGGATGCACCGTCGCTCCGGGGATGGCGCTGGCGAGGGAGGCCTGATGGAGGGGGTCCACGACGCGGTCCTCAGTGGTGAGGATGACGGCGGTGGGCACGTCGATCGAGCCGATCCAGGCCTGGGCGTCGTAGCTACCGATGGCGGCGCCGGCCTGGAGCACGGCCGCCGGGTCGTTGCGGTCGAGCTCGGCGACGGCCCAGCCAAGGCTCGTGCCGTCGAGTCGGCGTCGGGTGAAAGAGCCGGCGACCTGACGGGACAGTCCGGCTGGGGCCAGGCGGGCGGCCACCGACAGCCCCATCATGCTGGCGAAGAGCAGGCGCTCGCCGGGGTCCCGCACGAACCGGGCGCTGGTCGCGCACAGCACCAACCCTTCGACCAGCTCGGGGTGTCGGCGCCAGACCAGCTGGGCCACCGGGCCGCCCATCGAGTAGCCGACGATGATGGCCTGATCCGTCCCCGTGACCTGGGCGAGGGCCGCCACGTCGTCGGCGCAGTCCTCCAGGCGAAAGGGTCGCCACGACCGGATACCCCGGCCGTGGCCCCGCTGGTCGAGCGCCAGCACGCGGAACCGCCTCGCCAATGGGGCGTAGGTTGCGAACCAGTTGAGGTCGGCCGTCACCGTCCAGCCGTGGAGCAGAATCACCGTCTGCGCGCCTGGCGGCCCCGCCAGCTCCCGGACGAACGTCGTTCCCCTCCCCGGCAGCGTCACCCGTCTCCCGGGCGGTAACAGCGGTGGGTCGAGGTCTCCGTTCACCACCAGAGAGGATACGGGTCGGGCCGCGCGGCGCAGTCGTCACCGATCGCTCTGTCCCTGGCCGCTTCGCCGCCCCGGGCGGGGCTCGTCCCCGCCCTCCGCCGCTGCAGCCAACCCCGAGCGGCGGGGGCTCCGCCGCCGCGCGCTGTTCAGCCGCCGAGGTCGACGATGGTGACCTTGAGGGTGCCGCCCGGGGCCTTGTACTCCACGGTGTCGCCCGGCCGGTGCCCCATCAGAGCCTGCCCGAGGGGCGAGCCGGGCGAGACCACCGAGGCGTCGTCCCGGCGTTCCTCGATGGAGCCGACGAGGTAGCGCTCGACGCTCTCGTCGCCCTCGTAGCGCAGGCTTACCACGGCGCCGGCGGTGACAGCGCCGTCGGCACTGGAGCCGTCGACGATGACCGCAGAGCCGAGGAGGACCTGGAGCTGACGGATGCGGTTCTCCATCTTTCCCTGGCTGTCCTTGGCCGCGTGGTAGTCGGCGTTCTCGGACAGGTCCCCCAGGGCCCGGGCCGCCTCGATAGCCCGGGCGATCTCCACCCGGCCCCGGCTGGTCAGGTCGTCGAGCTCGGCTTGGAGCCGCTCGTAGGTCTTTGGAGTGAGGTGTGTCTCGCTCACCCGGTCGAGGCTATCGGCAAGGGCAGCCCCGCCGTCCAGCCCAGCCCAAGGCAACCGGGTTGACGGGTGATCGCTGCTGGGCGACACTTGCTTCGCTGTGACCGCCACCCAGGTATCGATCATTCCGTAGGCGCACACCCTCCGGTGTGTGCCTCGTCGACCGTCCACGCAGTGGGCGGTTTTTCATTTTCTCGGGAGCAAAGTTGACCCCACACAAGGTGGGCCTCATAGGCGGCGACGGTATCGGGCCGGAAGTCGTCGCCGAGGCCATGAAGGTCGTGTCCGCCGTCGGCGTGCGGCTGGACACGGTCGACTACGACCTGGGGGCAGCGCGGTACCTGCGTACGGGTGAGGCCCTGCCCGACAGCGTGCTGGACGAGCTTCGCAGCCTCGACGCCGTCTTCCTCGGCGCCGTCGGGCCCCCGTTGGGCAGCCGCGACGTGCCACCGGGTGCGCTCGAGCGGGGACTGCTGCTCCGGATGCGCTTCGAGCTCGACCTCTATGTCAACCTGCGGCCCTTCATCGGCCTGCCCGGGACCGCTCGAGGCCCGATCGATCTCGTCGTGGTCAGGGAGAACACCGAGGGCACCTACGCCGGAGAGGGCGGCTTCCTCCGTCGTGGTGGACCACTCGAGGTGGCGACCCAGGGGTCGGTCAACACCCGCTTCGGCGCCGAGAGGTGCGTGCGCTTCGCTTTCGATCTGGCCCAGCGCCGGCCCCGGCACCACCTCACTCTGGTGCACAAGACCAACGTCCTCACCTTCTCCGGCGACCTGTGGCAGCGCACCTTCGACGAGGTGAGCGCCGAGTTCCCCGGAGTGGACACGGCCTACAACCACGTGGACGCGGCCTGCATCTATCTGGTGGAGGACTCGCAACGCTACGACGTGGTGGTCACCGACAACCTGTTCGGCGACATCATCACCGACCTCGCCGGCGCCGTGGCCGGCGGGATCGGCCTGGCCGCCTCGGCCAATCTCAACCCGGCGCGCACCGGCCCCTCGCTGTTCGAGCCGGTCCACGGCGCGGCCCACGACATCGCCGGCACCGGTCGGGCCAACCCGCTGGCGGCCATCCGCTCTGCGGCGATGATGCTGGACCACCTGGGCGAGGCCGATGCCGCCGCCCGCATCAGCAAGGCGGTGCTCGACCAACTGTCCGAGTCCGCCTCCACAGGAGCGACCTTGGGAACCACCGCCGAGATCGGCGATGCCATCGCAGAGAGGGTGTAGCCATGCCGATCACACCGAGCGAGAAGATCTGGATGGACGGCGAGATGGTCGACTGGGATCAGGCCAAGATCCACGTCCTCACCCACAGCCTCCACTACGGATCCGGTGTCTTCGAGGGGATCCGCGCCTACGCCACGCCCAGGGGACCCGCGGTGTTCCGCCTTGGCGAGCACATCACCCGCCTATTGGGCTCTGCCAAGGTCTTCCTCATCGACATCCCCTACAACCACGAGGAGCTGGTCGCCGCGACCAAGCAGACCGTGCAGGTGAACGGGCTCGAGTCCTGCTACATCCGTCCCATCGCCTACCTCGGCTACGGCGAGATGGGTCTCAATCCGCTGCCCTCAGAGGTCAACGTCGCCATCGCGGTCTGGCCGTGGGGCAGCTATCTGGGCGAAGAGGGCGTGGCCTCGGGGGTGCGGGTCAAGATCAGCACCTGGCTGCGTCACGATCCCAACGCCATTCCCACCGCGGTCAAGGCGACGGGCATGTACATCAACTCGTCCATGGCAAAGGTCGAAGCCCTCAAGGCCGGCTACGACGAAGCGGTCATGCTGTCGCCGCGGGGACATGTCAGCGAGTGCTCGGGGGAGAACCTGTTCGTTGTCAAAGGGGGCCGCCTCCTGACCCCTCCGCCCAGCGACGGCGCCCTGGAGGGCATCACCCAGGCCTCGGTGGTGACGATCGCCCGCGACCTCGGCTATGAGGTCGGGGTGAGTACCCTCCATCGCAGTGACCTGTACACCGCGGAGGAGGCCTTTCTCACGGGGACGGCCGCCGAGGTGGTCCCGATCTCCTCGGTGGACGACCGGTCCGTGGGCGACGGACGTCCCGGGCCGATGACCCGGAGCATCCAAGAGACCTATTTCGCCACCGTGCGAGGCGAGATCGACCGGTACAAGGACTGGCTCGACCATGTCGGCTGAGCGCCCGCCCGTGCCGCCCGCGGCGGTCGACATCTACGACACGACGCTGCGCGACGGCAGCCAGCAGGAGGGCTTGTCGCTGAGCGTGGACGACAAGCTGAGGGTGGCCCAGCAGCTCGATCACCTTGGCGTCCACTACATCGAGGGTGGCTACCCGGGGGCCAACCCCAAGGACGAGGAGTTCTTTCGCCGGGCGCCCGACGAGCTGGGGCTGGCCACGAGCACCCTGGTGGCGTTCGGCTCCACCCGGCGCCCGGGAGCTCGGGCGGACACCGATCCGTCCCTGCGCCAGCTCGTCGAAGCGGGGACGGGAGTGGTCTGCATCGTCGCCAAGGCCTGGGACTATCACGTCACCGAGGCGCTGCGGACGTCGCTGGACGAGGGCATCGCCATGGCCGCCGACTCCGTCGAGCTCCTGCGGCAAGCGGGCCTGCGGGTGTTCCTGGACGCGGAGCACTTCTTCGACGGGTACCGGGCCGATCCGGGCTTCAGCCTGGGTGTGATCGAGGCCGCGCAGCAGGCGGGAGCCGAGGCCCTGGTCCTCTGCGACACCAACGGCGGCACTCTGCCCCACGACGTCGAGCGCGTGGTCGCCGAGGTCGCCTCGCGCACCGGGGCCAAGATCGGCATCCACGTCCACAACGACGGTGGCTGCGCGGTCGCCAACTCGCTCGGTGCGGTGCGAGCGGGCGCCACCCAGGTGCAGGGTTGCATCAACGGCTACGGCGAGCGCGTCGGCAACGCCGATCTCAGCGCCGTCGTTCCCAACCTGGCCCTCAAGATGGGTGTGCAGACGATCCCGCTCGATCGCCTCGAGCGACTCACCGCCGCGTCCCACCACGTCGCCGAGCTGGTGAACATCACGCCCGACCCGCAGCAGCCCTACGTGGGCGCGTCGGCGTTCGCGCACAAGGCCGGCCTGCACGTCAGCGCCATCGCCCGTCGATCGGACGCTTACGAGCACGTGTCGCCCGATTCGGTGGGGAACGGTACCCGGTTCGTCGTCAGTGAGCTGGCCGGGCGCTCGACGCTCAGCATCAAAGCGGCCGAGCTGGGCCTCAACCTCGACGGCGTCGCACTGGGCGAGGTCCTCGACACCCTGAAGCGCCTGGAGCACCAGGGCTACCACTTCGAGGCGGCCGACGGCTCGCTCGAGCTGCTCATGCGCCAGGCGACAGGCTGGCGGCAGTCGTTCTTCGACGTGGAGTCGTTCCGGGTGATCACCGAGCACCGGCCCGACCAGACGGCACAGCGGGATGCCGGGCCGACGGCGTCCGCCGGGTCGGCTGACCGGGTCGATCTCGGGCCACCGAGCTTCGAGAGCATGACGACCGAGGCGACCGTCAAGGTGCACGTGGCCGGCGAGCGCATCGTCGCCACCGCCGAGGGGAACGGGCCGGTGCACGCCCTCGACGCTGCGTTGCGGAATGCCATCGGCCCGCGCCTGCCCGGCCTGGCCCGATTGCACCTGACCGACTATCGCGTCCGGGTCCTGGACACTGCCCAGGCCACCGGCGCGGTGACCCGGGTGCTCATCGACAGCACCGACGGCGAGCGGTCCTGGTCGACCATCGGGGTGTCGGAGAACATCATCGAGGCCAGCTGGCAGGCCCTCGTGGACTCCATCGTCTACGGTCTCGTCCACAATGCCGGCCCGGGAGGCCGGCCGGAGGACGAAGCCGGCCCGGGAGGCCGGCCGGAGGACGAGGCGGGATGACGCAGCCCGAGTACGTGCCGATCATGCCGGAGGACCGAATCCGCCCGGTGCTCCGCTTGCCCGCGCCCCGCCGGTGGAAGGCCGACCGCCCCGCCGAGATCCGGGGCGGGATCCACCCGTCCGGAGCGTGGATGGGCACACCCGGTCCCGATCAGGGCTACGCGCTCATGCTCGCCGGGCGCTTCGAGGATCGGCTGGTACTGAGCGAGGGCGAGAAGTTCGAGGACGCGGTGGCAGGTTGCCTGGGGGTCGCCCTTCGGCGGGCGAGCCTGTTCGACCGGGCTCCGGTGATCCACGACTGGGAGGCGGCGTTCGCGGTGTGGGGATTCCTGGGGGGTGCGCCCGACGATCTCGTTGCCTACCGGCGCCCGTTGTTCCAGGCTGCGGCGCACGACTACTGGGCCCAGCGGGCGGTGAGCGACCGCGTGCCGGACGACACCCTGCGGCTGACGCCAGCGCAGATCACCGCCCGGCTGAACGACTGGCGGCAGCTCATTGACGCAGACCCGGCCCCGGTCGGACCCGGCACGAGCCGGCCGCTCGTCGAGCGCTGACCCCACAACCGGGCGGCCAGCTCCGTCCGCTCGCCCATGAGAGCGGCGCCGGTGGGAGAATCGAGATCGTGCAGTCCATCACCCTTTCGGGTACACAACAGGAGTTTCGCGGCGCGCTGCGCCGGTTCTGCGAGGACAAGATCGCCAAGCGGGCGGCGGACGTCGACCGCCGAGGGGTCTTCCCGTGGGAGAACTTCGAAGACTGCGTCGGGATGGGCCTGCCGGCGTTGGGGCTCCCGGTCGAGCACGGCGGCAGCGGGGCGGACCACGTCACCCAGGCGATCATGGTCGAGGAGCTGGCTCGAGTCTGCGCGTCGACGAGCCTGATGATCATCATCTCGAGGCTCGGGATGATACCGATCATGCGCTGGGGCTCGGAGGAGCTCAAGGCCCGGTATCTGCCCGAGGTGGCGTCGGGCCGCTCCCAGGCCAGCTACTGCCTGTCGGAGCCGGATGCCGGATCGGATGTCGCTTCGATGAGCACCCGGGCCGTGCGCGATGGCGACACGTACGTCATCACCGGGACCAAGTTCTGGGTGACCAACGCCGGCATCTCCGACCTCTACATCGTCTTCGCCAAGACCGATCCCGATGCGGGCCACCGCGGCATCTCCTGCTTCGTGGTGGAGCGGGCCCTGGGCGTGGAGGTCCCGAGACTGGAAGAGAAGATGGGGATGCGGGGGAGCCCGACCGGTGAGGTGGCGCTCGATGACGTCCGCGTCCCCGCGGCCAACCGGGTCGGCGAGGAGGGTGCGGGCTTCTACATCGCCATGGCCACCCTCGACCGCAGCCGGCCGACGATCGGCGCCCAGGCGGTCGGTATCGCCCAGGGTGCCATCGACCACGCTGTGAGCTACCTGCACGACCGGCGACAGTTCGGACGGCCCATCGCCGACCTGCAGGCTCTACGCTTCATGGTCGCCGACATGGCGACGCGGGTGGAGGCGGCGCGCGGTCTGGTCTACAAGGCCTGCGCGCTCGTGGACGAGGGCGACCCGGACGGTCAGCTCTCCATGACCGGAGCCATGGCAAAATGCTTCGCTTCTGACACCGCCATGTCGGTGACCACTGACGCCGTGCAGCTGCTGGGGGGCTACGGCTATACGCGGGACTTTCCGGTCGAGCGCTTCATGCGAGACGCCAAAGTCACCCAGATCTACGAGGGCACCAATCAGATCCAGCGGGCTGTGATCGCCAATAGATTGTTGGGTTAGAGATGACCCCTGACAGAACGTCCGACCCGACGCGTGTTCGCTTCGCACCATCCCCGACCGGCTACTTCCACGTCGGAGGCGCACGCACTGCTCTGTTCAACTGGCTTTTCGCCCGTCAGCAGGGCGGTGTCTTCATCCTGCGCATCGAGGACACCGACACCGAGCGCAACCGGGAGGAGTGGATCGAGGGGATTGCCGTTGCCCTCGCCTGGCTGGGGTTGGACTGGGACGAGGGTCCGTTCCTCCAGTCCGAGCGCAGCCACCTCTACGCCGACGCCATCGGCAAGCTGTTGGCGGGTGGCCACGTCTATTACTGCGATTGCACGCGGGAGGTGGTCGAGGCCCGGACACGGGGTCGCGCCACGCCGGGCTACGACGGCTTCTGCCGTGACCGGGGCCTTGGTCCGGGCCCAGGGCGGGCGCTTCGCTTTCGCACGCCCGACGAGGGGTCGACGACAGTCTCGGACCTGGTGCGCGGCGAGGTCGTGTTCCAGCACGCGACGATCGAGGATTTCGTGGTCGTGAAGTCGACGGGGGCTCCGCTGTTCGTGCTGGCAAACGCGGTGGATGACATGGACATGGGCGTGACACACGTGATCCGTGGCGAGGAGCACCTCCCCAACACGCCGAAGGCCATTCTGGTGTGGCAGGCGCTCGGTGGACCGCGCCTGCCGGTCTTCGCCCACCTGCCTGTCCTCGTGAACGAGAAGCGCCAGAAGCTGTCCAAGCGCCGCGATCCCGTCGCCCTCGAGGACTATCGGCAACAGGGGTACCTGCCCGACGCCATGCGCAACTATCTGGCCCTACTGGGGTGGGGGCCAGCCGACGGTCAGGAGATCATGGGCTTGGACGTCATGGTCCGCGACTTCCGCCTGACCGACGTGACGCGGTCGCCAGCCTTCTTCGACGTACGCAAGCTCACCCACTTCAACGGCGAGTACATCAGGGCCATGGGGGTCGAGCGCTTCATCGAGGCGTGTCAGCCTTGGCTCGAGTCTGGCCCGTGGCCGCCGTCGGCGTTCGACGCGGTGGTGTTCTCGCAGATGGCGCCGCTCGTCCAGGAGCGGGTGGCGACCCTCGCCGAGGTGCCGGCCATGGTGGACTTCCTCTTTCTCGAGCAGCCCCCGATCGAGCAGGCGTCCTGGGACAGGGCGATCGCCCGCGACGCCGAGGCGGGCCCCATCCTGGACGCCGCCCTGTCGGCCTATGCCGACTGCCCGTGGACCGCCGAGGAGATCCGGGCCGCCACCCTCGGCGTCGCCGAGCAGCGCGGCCGCAAGCTGGGCAAGGCCCAGGCGCCGATCCGGGTGGCGGTGACGGGCAGGACGGTGGGACCCCCGCTCTTCGAGTCGCTCCACCTGCTCGGCCGGGACCGCACCCTCGAACGCCTGCGGGCGGCTCGAGACCGGCTCCCGTCCTGAGGAGGCGGGCGTCGGGGCCGCCATGCCCTTGCGATCGACTACCCTGAACCCGGCCCGTTCGGGGGTGGTGTAATCGGCAACACTGCAGGTTCTGGCCCTGCCATTGGGGGTTCGAGTCCTCCCCCCCGAGCCAACGATCGCCAACACGGCCCCATCGTCTAGAGGCCGAGGACATCACCCTCTCAAGGTGGAGACACGGGTTCGAATCCCGTTGGGGCTGCTAGAGAAAGTGCCAGGTCAGGGGGCCTTTCTGTCCTTCGGGCGACCTTCGTCGAGGTCGCCCTAACGGGTGCCGTGTCCCCCACGTGTCCTAACGGATCTCGACACGTACCGTTTGGCGGCCGCGATTGGTGTCGCCTCGGTTGGCTCGGCCAGCGCGGCTAGGGCGTCCGCGATGGCGCGATCGCGATCTGCCGTGGCGTGCTGGTAGCGCAGTGCCGCGGCGGGACTGGCATGGCCGCCTCGGTGCATCAGCTCGGCGACGCTGGCGCCGCTCGCCGCCGCCCACGTGAGACCGGAGTGCCGGACGTCGTGCAGCCGAAGGTCGGGACGCCCGACCGTTCGCCGCGCTCGTTCCCACATGCGGTCGAGGGTTCGCGGGGTGATCGGCTGCTCCTCTCTTCCCGGAAAGAGCCAGGCAGCCGGGCTCGGGTCTATCAACCGGTCCAGGTGGTCGGCCAGTAGCGGGGTCACGTGTGAGGGCACGGCCAGCACGCGCGTCCCCTTCTCTGTCTTCGGGTCGCCCAGCACCTGCATTCCCTCGGTCGTGACGGCCCAGCTGCGCTCCACTCTGATCGAACTATGAAGTAGGTCGACATCCCGACGCTGTAGCCCGAGGACTTCCCCTCGGCGCAGCTGACACCAGGCGGTCAGCAGCAGAGCCAGCTGGTAGCGCTCGGGCACCGACTGCACGGCGGCGGCCAGCTCTGCCACGGTGCCGGTGGGTCGCTCGGGGGAATGCACTTGCCCGGCTCCCTTGACCTGGCATGGGTTGCGGACGATCACCTCGTCGGCCACCGCTGTGTTGAGGATCGCTCGCAGGAGCCGGTAGGCGTCGTCGGCCGTCACCTGGTGCACCGCCCGGAGGGCCATGTACCAACTTCGGACCGACGAGGGCGTCAGGCGGCCAAGCTCCGTTCGTCCCAACACCGGGAGGATGTGGCGGTCGAGCAGGTGCCGATACTTCGCCCGCGTCGTTGGCCGCAGGTCACTGCGACGCTCGAGCCGATCGGTCGCCCACTCGGCGAGACTCACTCGGCCGAGTCTGGGATCGACCCAGGCGCCTCGCCCCTCGTCCGTGCGTTGAGCAGCAAGCCAGGCATCTGCGTCAGCCTTTGTCGTGAAGGTCGCGGAGTGCCGGTGACCATCGGGTCCGAGGTGGCGAGCCCGCCACTTGCCCGAGGGAAGCTGGCTGATGGCTCCCGACGGCCGGCGCCTGGTCGGCTGTCCCCTCCGCTTGCCGCTCGTTCCCACTTCCGCCTCCGTATCCTCGAGCTGCGCCCGTCCATCAACGCTTCGACGGCTGGCTCGCCCGCTGGGTCAACGTCGCGCTGGACGGGAAGCCGACTCGACCCTGCCCGCCTCCAGGACGGAACGAAGATCCTCGGGTAGGAAGCGGAGCTGGCGGCCGAGCTTAATGAAGGGGACGGACCGCTGCGCGACGGCGCGCCGCATCCAACGCTCCGAGACGTTGAGAAACCTTGCTGCCTCGGGAAGCGTCATCGGTCGTTCCGACCGGTTCTCCTTGACGAGCTGGCGGATCTCACCACGGGAATGACGGTGCTTTCCGCCGCGGAGCGGCGCGACCGCGGCCGTTCTCTCAGACTCGGCAGCCACGGCGTACCTCACGACGAACAAGCCGGGCTACGCCCGGACCTTCTGGACCAATGGACGGACCATGACCCGTCCTGGTCGGCCCGTCGAGACAGACGAACATCGGCTCTCCTCTCAGGTTGTCGAGTCTCGTCTCCGCGAAATGATCCACACCGGCCTGCCCCAACTCCTGCCCTGGCTCCTGCCCTCAAGCCTGTCCTGACCGCGATTCCTCCCGAAGGCTGTCCAGGACGGGCATGTCCTGGAGACGGACGAGAACGCGGTTGCCACACGCCTACGACCGCCCGTGACCAGGGAAGGGGGCATCAGGGCAGGCGTGTCCTCGGTCGCCGTCGATCTCGGCGAACACCCCCCGATTCCGGTGTCCGGCCGAGGGCAGCTGTAAGCCGAGGTGGGATCGCCAGTCACGCTGGAGCCGCTCGGCCTCGCCGCGATCACCCGGTCCGTCGGCTGGGGCCGACGGCCGGCCGCTGTCGGCTCTGCCCGCTCCGGTTGACCTCTGGGCGCGTTCGCATGCCGGCGTGACTGCATGGCGACATCACTGTCTGGCGGAAGGACTTGCGGTGAGGTTGCTTTGCCGCTCGTCTTCATGGCGGTGATTGTGAACCACCCACCTACCCTGGGTTCTACCCTCGGCGTCTACGCTCCAGGGATATTTTCCGCTCCGGTCCGCTCATTTTCCGGTGTCCATGAGAGCTGGTGTCGGTCAGCGATGGTGGCGCTGACCAGGGAAGGGGAGCGGCGAGGGTAGACGTACCCCGAGGTGCTCCCGGGTTGATCGACCTCCGCAAGCGCCACGGCGAGCCGGCCGGACCTCCGGGGTAGCGGGTGTGTCGGGTGGGTGCCTGGCCAGAAAGGGTAGGGGCGTACCGGTTCTGAGTGGGAAGGACGGCTATGGAACCGATCGAGCCACACGTGCGCGACGAGACGCCGCCGACGTCGACGACGTTGGTTGTTCGCGGTGGGCCAGTCACAGTCGAGAAGGTCCTCCAAGCTGCCCGCCGCGAGCAGGCCGTCTACACCTGGCGGGACAAGCCATTGGCCTGCGTCTCCGTTGAGGCCGTGACGGAGGCATGGCCGCTTGAGCGCCTGCTCGCCGAGCACCTTGCGACCAGGAGCACCTACGCCACCACGACTGTCGCCGACGTGCTCAGGGCCGGTCTCATCCTCCTCCCGACCTTCGACCCCCCGCACTACGATGTGGTGCTGGAGGACGCTTCTCCAGCGGAGGCCGCCCGGTTCATGTCGATCCTGTCCCAGCCCATCGTCAATCCCCACAAGCGCAGGGGGCGAGCTTGACCCCCACGAACGGCGGGCTCGTGGCCGTCGACTTGCCGGCCGACGTGCAGCAGTACGACCAGACAGGGCACGTGTGGACGCTGCTCGAGGATGCCCGCGACCCCTCGATCGTCCTCCCTGGGGCCATCCTTGTGGCCGGGGACGACGAAGACCCGTTCCTGGCCCGAGTGGTCGATCTGGAGCCGAGTGGGTCGGTGACCAAGGTTCATCTCGAGGTGCTGCCGGGTGATCCCACCGAGTACGCGGCGGCGCTTCGACGCGCCCACCTCAGCGCCTGAGGTCCTGAGGACAGAGTTCCCCTAACACCTCCCCGAGCCCGCATGCCATCGCGGGGAACCAGTTCAGGAACGGTGCCGAGCCAAGGGGGCGTTGCCGCCGGTGCTCGGTTGCTCAGCGAAGGTTCCTCGACGCACCTTCTGCCGCCTGGAGCCGGCTCTCGCCGACTCCAGTTGGCACCTGAGCGATGAGGTCAGCACAGCATCAAGTCGATCGACTCACTCGTGCTCTTAGGTGCTGGATCCGATGTGACCGTGAGTTACCGTAAATGACCGTTGCTATCCGTTCGAGAATTCCTGCTAGACAGCAGTGCTTATCGTCTGGCATAACCTCGATGTGAGCGACACGTTTGCAACCGCGAGGGTTGCGCGACGGCAGGTCGGTTGAGGTAGCTGAGCCGTGGCGTGGATGCGGATGATGGGCGCCGAGTCGGTCGATTACCACCGCGCCACGGTCATGGACAGGGCCGACGACCATCCCGGACAGGCCCTCGACTACTACGCGGCACGTGGCGACACGCCGCTTGTCTGGGGTGGCTCCGGTGCCGATCGCCTCGGCCTCTTCGGCGCGGTCACGCCTGATGCCTACGAGGCGATGTACGGACCGGGCGGGGCCACTGACCCCAGCACGGGGACACGGATGGTGCGGACGACGCGTCCTGGGATGGAGCTGGTCGTCTCGGCCCACAAGTCTGTGGCCGAGCTGGGCGTGCTGGGCAGGGCAGACGACATGCATCGCATCATGGACGCCGAGCGAGACGCCACCCTGTCCTATCTCGATGATCTGACCCGCAAGGCGGGTGGCCGGCGGGGCAGGGCAGCAATGCCGACTCCTGCCTCGGGTCTGATCTATGCCCACTCCCGTCATGCCACGTCCCGAGCCGGTGATCCCTGCCCCCACGATCACGTGCTGCTGGCCAACGTCGTCGAGATGCTCGACGAGCGCGGCGGTTTCAAGGCTCCCGACACGACCACGTGGAGAGAGCACCTGCACGCGGCGACCATGGTCGGCCGCGTGGCCTCGGCTCGGGTAGCTACCGAGCTGGGCTATGGCATCGAGGCCGATCCTGGACCCTCGGGGCGACTGGGCCACTGGCGCATCGCGGGGATTCCCGAGCAGGTACTGGAGGTCCACTCCAAGCGCAAGGCAGAAATCGAGGCAGAAGTCAGGGCCCATGGCCACGACAGCTACCGCGCCCGCAACATGGCCGCGCGCACCACCCGCCGGGCCAAGCGCTACGAGCCCGAGGGCGAGTTGATCTCCCGCTGGCGAGCCGAACTGCGGCAGGCCGGCTTTCCACTTCCCGAGCTCGAGGCTTCCGTGGAGCGTGCCTCCGCCGCCCGGGTGCTCACCTCGCCTCCCAGCACCAACCAGATCCGGGAACTCGTGGCAGCGGCACTCTCACCCGAGGGTGCGCTTGGCGCCCGCAAGGTCTTCGCCCGTCGGAACGCGATCGTGGCCCTGGCTCCCCACTTGTACGGCCAGGAGCCTGCCCTGCTCGATCGGATGGTGGAGCGGACGCTGGCCGACCCCGAGGCCATCCCGCTGGTCGGGATGCGGGGAGCAAGGGAACCGGTGTGGTCTACGGCCACAACCCTCGCAACCGAGCAGGCCATCGCCGACATGGTCGCCGACCAGCTGGCGCGGTCCGATGCTCCCGCCGTCTCGGTCCAGCGGACTGTCACCGCCATTCGGGCGGCCGAACACCGCCAGGGCTACCAACTCACCGCGGCCCAGGAGGACGCTGTCACCGCCATCTGCACCTCGGGACGGGGAGCGGAGCTGGTCCTCGGTGTGGCCGGGTCGGGCAAGACCACCATGCTCTCGATGGTGCGGCACGCCTTCGAGGCCTTCGGCTACGAGGTGCTCGGCACCGCCACCTCCGGGCAGGCCGCCCGCAACTTGGGACGCGAGGCGGGCATCGACCAGTCGAGGACTCTGGCCAGCCTCACCTGGCGCCTCGAGCACGGGAGGACGTCGCTCTCCGATCACAGCGTGGTCGTGCTCGACGAGGTGGGCATGACCGACGACCCCGACCTGGTCGGCCTCTTGGCTCACGTGGAGGCGGCCCGAGCCAAGGTGGTGCTGGTGGGCGACCATCGCCAGCTCGGCGGCGTCGGCCCCGGCGGGGCTCTGGAGGCGTTGGTCAGCCGGCACCGAGACCAGGTCCTGGTCCTGTATGAGAACCTGCGCCAGACCGACCCCGCCGAATCCCAGGCCCTCGCCGCTCTGCGGGCTGGTGACGTGGAGGAGGCGGTGTCCTGGTATCGGACACACGGGCGCGTCGTCGCGGCCGCATCGCCGGACGAGGCCCTCGATCGGGCAGTGGACGCGTGGGCCGCCGACCTTGCAGAGGGCAAGGAGACGGCGTTGTTGGCCTGGCGGCGCGCCAACGTTGACGAACTCAACAACAGAGCCAGGGAACGCATGGCCGAGGCTGGCATGCTCAGAGGCACCGAGCTGGTGGCGCCCGGAGGGCGTGCCTACCGGGCGGGAGACCAGGTGGTGATCCTCGCCCCCGGCGCCGACGGGGCCGTGCTAACCAGTGAGCGGGCCACGGTGCAGGCTGTGGATGTTGAGCGCGAACGGCTCGCGCTTCGCACGAAGGATGAGCGCCGAGTGACTTTCGTCGGCGAGGAGCTCTCCGCTGAGCGTCTGGCTCACGGCTATGCCGTCACCGCCCACCGCAGCCAGGGCCAGACCACTGAGCGCTCCCACCTCTATGTGGACGGGGGTGGCCGTGAGCTGGCCTACGTGGCCATGAGCCGGGCCAAGGAGACGTCCCACGCCTACCTGGTAGCCGACAACCTCGACCAGGCCGTCGAGGACCTGGCCCGGGAGTGGTCTGCCGAGCGGCGATTGGGATGGGCGACCGACGTCGCCAGCCCGGTGGCCGCTCCTACCGTCGAGGCTGCGGCCGGCAGGCGCGACCTCGAGGGCGCGCGAACGGTGGCCCTCTCCCGTGCATGCCTGTCGGCCACCCACCAGGCCCGACAAGCCGCTGCTCCGCCGGACCCGTCGCTCGAGATCGTCGCGGTCAACGCCCGCCTTCGCGAGGTTCGCCAGCTTCGTCGGGATCTGGGGGCCGGGGAAGGTGTCTGGGAGCACACAAAGGCTGGGCGGACGGCCCGGGAGCTGGCCCAGACTCAGCGCCGTGCTGCGTGGTCATCATCGATGGCCGAGCACGCCCGAGGGTGGCGGGAGCGCCGCTCGTACCGGAAAGAGGCGGAAGCCTGGTCCGAGAAGCAGGCGGAGGCACGCGCCAGCTGGGACCGCGACGGCGCCCCGGAGGCCGAGCGCCTCGACAGGCTGATCGCTGACGGTGAGACGGCGATCGGAGACCTGAAGGCAGGCCGGGAACGGCGAGGCGAGAGCCTCTCAGATTCGCAAGAGCGCAAGCGGAGCTCGGGCCGAAGGCTCGACGACCTCCGACTGGACATCGAGGCCCAGCGAGACCGCCTCGACGGAATCGAACGCCAAGCAGTAGCCAGGAGACCATCCAGGTCGCTCGTACATCTTCGCGGCGGCGTGGATGACGGCCACGGTATCGGCCATGACCTCGGTCGCGGCATCGGACGCTGAGCTCGGTGGCTCTTCGGTGTCGAGAGCCCTCATCGATCGCCTTATCGGCGGTCGTAGATCGCGCTGGGCTTAAGCCGAATGGATCGCGCGACCGATCACGCGAGCGCTCAGCGTCAACGCCGTCGGGCCAGTCCGATGACGTGGGGAGCTACGGGTCTAGCGATGAAACAGGGCTGGAACAGGAACCGCTGTTGACGTTCTATGTCAAAGCCACCCCGCTCGATCACCGATACGGTGTCACGATTGGGATGACATCCGCCGCCGAAGAGCGACCAGATCCGATCGACGCGGTCCTGTAGTCCGGCCCTCTCCGGGGAATCGGCCCGGATGTGCTCGTAGAAGCGCAGCTCCCCGCCCGGGCGGACGACTCGGTAGAGCTCGGCAACGGCACGAGCCTGGTCCGGAACGGAGCACAGGACAAGCGATGCAACTGCGGCATCGAAGCTCTCGTCATCGGCCGGCAGGTGGTCGCTGTCTCCCTCGAGGACCGAGACTGCCACTGGAGCCTGAGCTGCCTCCTCGACCGCCCGTTGCCGCAGGTACGGCTCGGGCTCGACGGCGACCACCTCAGTCACCTCGGGCGGGTAATGCGCGAGGTTGAGTCCGTTGCCTGCTCCGACCTCGATCACCCGCCCCCGCAGCCCGGCGAGCGCGTCGCGGCGGTGCTCGGCTGCGCCAGCCTTCTCGGCTCCTGCCGAGATCAGCGCATAGAAGCGGGCGAAGATGGGATGCGAGATGCGGTTCGCCACCTCATTGCCTCCTCGATCGAGCGGCCGAGTTCATGGTTAGGCTCCGGAGCCCATCTTGATCTGGCTGCCAGTCTGATTGATGCGTCGAATGTTGCCGGCCGAGTCAGTGATGGCCCCGATGCGGATGTGCTCGATGGTCGCCCGGAGCGCGTCACCGCTCGGGGCTTCGCCGGCTCGATGGAGGAGTGCCGACCCGAGTCGGTCAGCCAGCGTGCTAGCGACCCCTTGGAGCAGCAGAACCCGTCCACGCTGGAGGAACTGCTCCACCTCCTCGAGACGCCCATCGTCGACGAGGGGCTGCCAGATGCCGTTCACCAGGAGATCGGCGATGGCTTCGGCGAGGGTGGTCAGCTCGTCCCCGAGGACACCGATCAGGTCGAATATTTCGCTGAGCTGGAGGCCGGTGTGAACGGCGTCGGCGGCCAGAACGAGCAGCGCGGGACTGCGGACGAAGAAATGGTCTGGCCCGTCGGGTTGGGCGAGCCCGACCGAGCACGCGCGGCGTACAGACGCTGTCGTGAGTCCCGGGAGCCGCGCAAACAGCTCGGCACGTGTGAGCCGTAGCGGTGTCTCGTCGAGCGCGGCGGTCCCAGGTTCGACGCCCAGCACGGCGGGCAGGTTGGTGCCGGCGTCCCACGCCTCGAGGAGGTCTCGGATGCCAGCGAGGGAGTAGCCACGGCGCTGAAGGCGGGCGATGAGTTCGAGCCGGTGGGCATGGTCTTGGCCGTAGATCCCGACGCGCCCGGCTCGGCGGGGCGGCGGCAGCAGGCGAATCGTGTGGTACTCGCGGATAGTGCGCACCGGCAGCTGGGCCTGGCGGGCGAGGTCGTCAATGGTCAGCTCTCCGGCGGGGGCGGCGGTAGGCATCACCCTAGACATTACCGGGGATAACCGTTACGGTAAATACCGTTATTAGTGACCCTAAGCTCCCTGGTCTGTTGTTGGCCGATCTTCAGGCGATGACCGGCGTGCCGACGCTCGCCTATGCGAACCCGCCCGAATGGCTGAGCGGCGGGTTCTGGGCCGAACTCCTTGCCTTCTCGCTGCTCAACCCGCCGACGGGCTGGGACGGCGACCTCGTCGCCCGGGTCATGCCCGACGCCGGGCTGGCTCGCAAGGAGACGATCGTTCAGGCCGCGGTAGCCGCGGAAGGCTTCCCCACGCCAGCCGTGCGTGGCTGGAGTGGCCCCGTTAGCCGGGTGGGCCGAGCGTTCATGATCATGGACCGTGCGAGGGGGGCGCCATTGTTGTCCGGTCTGGGCGGCATCGGGGTCGTCGCCGCCATGCCCCGGTTGGTGCGGCGAATTCCCGACGCGCTGGCGATCTCGATGGCGCGGCTGCACGCATTGGACCCCGAGCCGGTTCGCGACCAGCTTCGCGACGTCCCTGACGTCGCCACGTCCGTTCTTGGCCTGCTCCACGGGCTGCGGACGTGGGCCGGTCGTTGCCGCCGCGTCGACCTCGCTGACGCCGCCGGGTGGCTCATCAATCACCCGCCGCCATTGGCGCCGGACGTGGTCTGTCACGGCGATCTCCACCCGTTCAACCTCCTTGCTGAGGGCGACGCCGAACCGGCCGTGCTCGACTGGAGCGCAGCGGTACTCGCGCCGCGGACGTACGACGTCGCCTTCACTTCACTCCTGCTCTCCGAGCCCCCGATAGCGGTCTCCGGCCCGTTGCGTCCCTTGGTCCGCGCCACAGGCCGTCGCCTCGCCCGACGGTTCGTGCGCCTGTATGAGCAGCACAGCAATGTGACAATCAACATCGACGAGCAGCGCTGGTACCAGGCCGCCGTCTGCCTGCGGGCACTCGTCGAGGTAGCAGGCTGGGTTAACGACGGCGTCGTCGAGGCTCGGCAGGGTCATCCTTGGCTTGTGTCAGGCGGAGCCTTCGCCACACGCCTCTCGTTGGCGACCAGCGTTTCCGTGAAGCCACGATGACAACACTGTCTGCAGAGCTATACAGGGCTCACCAGCCTCGCGGAGCCACGGATCGACGACGGCGGAGGCGGCGCTCCGAAACGCTTCTCTAAGCTTGACTTCGCCGTGTCTGAGCGAGGTAACGATGGAGGAACCAAGCCCCTGAACGGCGACGATCTGCCATGATGAGTTTCCGTACCGCTCGCCAGCAGAATGGGGATGATCGATGGCAGAGACCGCGCTTGGCCTCGTGCTCGACTGCGCAGATCCCGACAAGCTTGCGGAGTTCTGGGCACCCGCCCTCGGCTACACGAACATCGGAGCGGCCGGCAACTATGTGCTGTTGATGCCGGGCGATCCTGGACCTCCCAAGCTCTTGCTGCAGGCCGTGCCCGAGGCCAAAGTGACCAAGAACCGGGTGCACTTCGATATAGAGACTCCCGATGTCGAGAGCGAGGCTGCCCGCCTCGAGCGTCTAGGCGCCCGTCGGCTCGAGGGCGATGCCCGACAGGAACACGGCACCCGGTGGCTGGTGATGGCTGACCCCGAGGGCAACGAGTTCTGTGTGTGCAATGCCGGCGGCGGCTCGGGCTGAGCAAGCTCCTTCGATGAGGGGAGCGCTCCCTCGCTATCGCGTCGGTCATTTGATTGACGCAGCGCCGCTCGAAGGCGATGCCGCCATGGAGCCAACGGGTCGGCGGCGGCCCGCCAAGGTCTCGTACATCCGCAGCGCAACAACAAGTCCCGAGACCGCGGTGATTGCGGCCACCACCCAGATCGAGGCGACGAGCCCGAACATGTCAGCCACGACCCCGGCAAGGAGAGCGCCGACGGCAAAGCCGGCGTCGCGCCACAGCCGGTAGACGCCCACCGACGAGGCTCGCCAGCTGGGATGGGCCACGTCACCGATGGCCGCGAGCAGCGTCGGGTAGACCATGGCGGTGCCAACGCCCAAGAGGACGGCGCCCACGGCCCAGGGCAAGAAGCCGTGAACAGCGGCGATGAACCCTATGGCCGCCGCCTGGACCCACATGCCCGACGCGATCAGCCACTTGCGGCCGCAGCGATCTGACAAGGCCCCGGTGACGAGCTGGCCCGCTCCCCACACCGCCGGGTAGAGCGCGGCCAGGATGCCAATTCGGCCGATGGTGAGGCCCCCTCGGGCGAAGAAGATCGGGAAGATTCCCCATGCGAGCCCGTCGTTCAGGTTGTTGACCATCCCGGCTTGGCTCGCGGCCGACAGCGCCTTTTCCTTGATGCTGGTGAGCCAGAACACCTCCTTGGTCGACAGGCCGGCGTGAGCCTGGGCGGAGGTGTCGACATGCGTGCGGGCCTCGGCGCGGGCGAAAGCATGGGTCTCTCGGACGAAGAGGCTGGAAAAGCCGAGGCCGAGCCCGGCGAATGCCATGCCTAGGAAGAATGGGTCGGGTCGCAGTCCGGCGCGGGCGGCGATGAACCCCGTGGCGAGGGCGGTGACGGCCACGGCCCCGTACCCGGCGGCCTCGTTCAGACCCATGGCCAGCCCGCGCTGCTTCGGTCCGACGAGGTCGATCTTCATGATGACCGTGGTCGACCACGTCAGTCCTTGGTTGATCCCAAGGAGCACGTTGGCGACGATGATCCAGCTCCAGCCCGGGCCGAAGGCCAACAGGAACGGCACTGGGAGCGCAGCCACCCACCCGGCGATGAGGACCGGCCTGCGCCCCGTGCGGTCCGACAAGGTGCCGGCGACGAAGTTAGTGGCCGCCTTCACCACCCCGAAGGCGACGATGTAGGTGAGCGCGGCGGTGAAGGCGTGTAGATGGAACACCCGGGTGCCGATGAGCGGCAGCACCGTGCGTTCCTGGCCGATCATCCCACCGACCAGGGCGTTCACCCCGACCAAGAGCGAGAACTGGGCCAGGTTGGCGCGGAGGCCGAGGCGCACCGGCCCCGACATCCCCGCTCTCATTGAGAGGTCTCGAGGCGGCGACCCGGACCTTCGGCCCAGTCGTCCGGTCCGCCCAGGGCCACGGCCAGCCCCTGGCGTCCGTTGGCGGCGAGGATGCTGGCAGCAGTCATGGCTCGCTCTCCGTGCCCGCACATCACTGTGACCGGCCCCGCCTTCGACAAGGCTGTACCGGATAGAGAGCCGAGCTCCACGTGGATGGCGCTGGGGAGGTGCCCGGTCGCGTACTCGGCATCCTGGCGGACATCGAGGACGGCGCCGGTGACTCCGGAGGCGGGCACGAGCCGGATGCGGCCCACCGGCAGGTCAGCGGCCTCCCACGCGTCGATGCCTCCGGCCAGCTCGCCCGAGAAGTGCTCGTAGCCCACCTTGAGAGCCTGGCGAAGGACCTCGGCGCGATCCTGGTCCTGGTCGAGAACGAAGACGAGTGGCCGACCGGGCTCGACCAGCCAACCGAGCCACGTGGCGAACTGGTCGCGCAGGGGGATGGACAACGACCCGGGGACATGCCCGCCAGCGAAGGCGGTTACCGGGCGGACGTCGACGATCACGGCCCCGTCGTCGGTCAGGCGGCGAACGTCGCTCACGTCCAGACGGGCCAGCGCCGGCGGCTCGGCGCCGTAGACCGTGGGGCCGGCGCGGTTGACCTCCCGCAATCTCAGGAAGTACGGCGGGTAGCTGCCGAACCCGCCGAGGAGCAGGTTCACGAAGGCATCCTCGTCGGAGGCGGCGAGCAGCGGGTTGGCCGCCTTCTCCCGGCCGATGGTGGTGGTGCGCTCGGCGCCGGCCGGCGCCGAACAGAACGACCCCGCCCCATGGGTTGGGTAGACGGGAAGGTCGTCGGGCAGGCTGAGGATCCGCTCGTGCAGCGAGCGCCACAGCTTCCGGGCCAACTCCTCCGTGCACTCAGGGGCTATCAGGTCGGTGCGGGCCACCGCCCCCACCAGAAGCGATCCTCCGGAGAACAACGCCAGTGGTTGGCCGCCGGCCAGGACCAGGTAGGAGAGGTGCTCCGGCGTGTGCCCAGGAGTGGACAACGCCGACACCGTTAGTCCCCCGACATCGAGCTTGGCGTCGTCACCGAGGCCGCGGTGAGGGAACTCGATCCCGCCAGCGGCGGGGACGAGCACCTGGGCACCCCGGGCGGCCAGCTCGCGGCTGCCGGACACGAAGTCGGCGTGCAGATGAGTCTCTAGGGCGTAGGCGACGACGAGCCTGCGATCCGTCGCCACGCCGAGATATGGCCCAGGGTCACGCGACGGGTCGACCACCAGCGCTCTTCCGTCTCCGAGATCGACCACGTAGGAGGCATTGCCCAGGCCCTCGTCAACGACCGGGGTTATTTGCACGGCGTCCTTACTGACAGACATGTCTCGAACGCCATTCGCTCAGGTTCGGCTGGCTGCAATACCAGCTATCCGAGAGACGCGACGCCTGAACCTCAGTCTGGCGGAGCTGGCGAGAGTGGACCTTGGCCAGGAGATGCCGGCGCCAGAACGTCACGGGGTGGAGGTCGCAGGAGACGCCCACCTCGGTCCCGTCGGCGGCCTCGGCCATCTCCCAGCGCCACATGGCATACGAAGGGTTCCCGTCATCGGCGCTCGATCGGCAAAGCATCAGTCTCCTTAGGTCAGGGCTCAGGCCCACGAAGACGTCCCCGTCACGCCGAGGCTCAGTAGTTGAACGTCAGCGCCCCGCCCTCAGTGAACTCATACAACGACGGCGCGCCCTTGATCTCAGCTCCCTTGGTCCACGTGGCGTCCTCCATCCCGCGAGTCTTCACGCACACGGGACAGACGTAGAAAAGTCCGCCTTTCTCGACGTACTCGGCGTGCAGCTCGGTGATGGACGGCGCGTTCGGAACGTTCACCGTGGTAGCAAAACCATCCGTCGCGACTTTGATGCCGTCCTTAGTCAGCCACATGAGCGCCTGCTTGCCCGCTCGCAGCGCCTCGACGCCGAGCAAGTAGCAGATCAACACGCTCTCGGGGTCGTCCTCCGCATGCACAAGTCCAAGGACCACTTTGTCGTCAGCAGCCATCATGTCCTCCTCTGGTTCGGTCGGATGTGGAGCAATCGCATTTCAGGTTCAGGTCAACCCGGCTTGCGGGCCAGGAACGCGTAGCCGTACACCTCGTAGGTCCGCGCCTTGTCCTCGCCGGTGGCGCCGCCGAAGGTGTCGACGCCGTCGCCGATCACCACCTCGGCGAATCCGCTGTCTTCGAGCATCTTCTGCCAGCCCGCACGGGGCAGCCCGCCGGCAATTCAGCCAGTCCACAGGTCGATGTTGCGTAAGGCCTCCTCGGGCACGGGCCGACCGTTAGCGATGTCGGCGAACTGCAGCAACCCCCCGGGGCGAAGGACCCTTTGGATCTCCGACAACACGGCCCGCTTGTCGGGGCACAGGTTGATCACCCCGTTGGAGATGACGACGTCAGCCCAGCCGTCCTCAACGGGCAGGGCCTCAGCCAGGCCCTCGCGAAACTCGACGTTCTCGACATCGAGCGAGCCAGCTATCCGGCGGGACTTTTCGAGCATCTCTGCCGTCATGTCCACGCCAATTACCTGTCCGGCCGGCCCCACTTGGGCGCGGGCGACGAACGAGTCGAGGCCGGCGCCTGAGCCGACGTCGACGACCCGCTCTCCGGGGTCCAGCGACCGCAGGGAGAAGGGGTTCCCCACCCCCGCGAAGGACTCGACGGCCGAATCGGGCAGGTCGTCGACCGCGGATCGCTCATAACCGAGACGTGCGGCGAGACTCCGGCCCGTGTGGAAGTGGTAGCTACCGCCCGGTGCCTCGGCTACCTGCCGGTACTTGTGGCGCACCTCGGCCCTGAGGGCCTGCGGTTCGACGAGCAGATCTTCCGTCATAGGCGTGATCGTCCTTTCCCCCCAGCCTCTGCCCCGCTGGCCACGGGCAGACCGGCCCTGCGCCACTCCGGGAAGCCGTCCTCCAAGCGCCGAGCGTCGTAGCCGCGCCGGCGGAGCGCCCGTACGGCGTCGTCGGCATAGACGCAGTAACGCCCTCGGCAGTATGCGACCACCTCGACGTCTTTGGGGAGGATCCGGAGCCGGCGGCGGAGCTCGCTCACTGGGACGGATCGAGCTCCCGGAATGTGACCGGCCTCGTACTCCAGTGGTGGCCGGACATCGACGACCACGACTTCCTCGAGCCGACGAGCGAGCTCTCGCCTCGTCACCGCCTCGAGTTGGGCGCGGTCGCCCAGGTAGGACTCCGCCAGGCGGTCGAGGCCGGCCATGTGGGCACTCGCGACATTGCGCATGGCTGCCCACAGCTCGCTCACCCGCTCGCTCGCCAAGCTGTAGATGATCCTCGTGCCCTCCCTGCGGCTTACCAGGAGACCAGATCCGGCGAGGACATGCAGGTGGTGCGAGGTGTTGGCGACGCTCTGCCCGATCTCGCCGGCCAGCTCGTCCACCGAACGCTCACCCTGGGCCAAGACGTCCACGAGCTCGGCGCGTCGTCCACTGGCCATGGCCTTCGCCGTGTCGGCGAAGGCGTCGAACATGGCGCTCTTGGCACGTCGGTCACCCACAAGGGTGAGTGTAGGCGCCATCCTACAATTGTCAAACGATTGTTTGATCATGTTTGCTGTTGCTGTTGCTGTTGCCGCCCAGTCCCGCAGGGCCGCCGTCGGGCGGCATTGAGGAATCACCCCGAGCCGGCATCATCGCCGCTCCCGTTGTGGCCAAGGTGACGTCGCCCAGAGTGCTCGAGAGGAAGGCCTTCGAACTGCTGGCTAAACGAGGAGTTCCCTCAGAGCCAACCGAAGCTCCGATGGCGACCTACCGACGGCCGCCCGGAGCCGCCCGCCCTGTGCACTCCTCTCGTGAACGACTGGCTTGACGGGCGATTGCTGTAAGCATTAACTTACCGTTAGTGTCAACTTACGAGATCGACCAATGGGCGGCGCTTGGGGACCCGACCAGGCGGGCGATCTTCGAGCGTCTTGCCGCCCGCCCTCAGGCCGTCGGCGAGCTCGCCCAAGAGCTCCCGGTCAGCCGGCCGGCGGTCTCGCAGCACCTCAAGGTCTTGAAGGGCGCGGGCCTTGTCGTTGACCGGCCCGTGGGAGCGCGCCGGGTCTACCGGCTCGACCCGGGTGGGCTCGGTGAGCTTCGCGCCCAGCTCGACCGCTTCTGGACCCAGGCCCTCACGACCTACAAGCAACTCGTTGAGCAATCCACAGAGGAGGATGGATGACCACCCAGGCAGAGCAGACCTCGATTCGGACAGAGGTCCTGGTTGAGGCGCCGATCGAGCGTGCATTCCGCGTCTTCACCAAGCAGTTCGACAAGATCAAGCCCCGCGAGCACAACATGCTCGCGGTGGACATCGCCGAGTCAGTGTTCGAACCTCGCGCTGGTGGTCGCGTCTACGACCGTGGCGTCGACGGGAGCGAGTGCCAATGGGCGCGCGTGCTCGCCTATGAGCCACCTGAGCGCATCGCCTTCACTTGGGACATCAGCCCGCAGTGGCAGATCGAGACCGACCCCGGCAGGGCCAGCGAGGTCGAGGTGCGCTTCATCGCCGAGACCTCAGAGCGCACCAGGGTCGAGCTTGAGCACCGCAACCTCGACCGCCACGGCGAGGGCTGGGAGGGCCTACGGCAGGGCGTTGCCGGCGATCAGGGTTGGCCGCTCTACCTCGGGCGGTTCGCCGAGCAGGTCGCGGGGGTGGTCTGATTGGCCCCGCTCTCGACAAGCATCGAGGTCGCTCGCCCGCCGGAGGAAGTCTTCGCCTACGTCACCGACCCCTCCCGTTTCGCTGAGTGGCAGGCCAACGTGGTCGACGGTCACATGGAGGGCGAGCCGCCCCACGGCGTCGGACAAAGGTGCCTCACAACTCGCCGGATCGGGTTTGCCGAGCGGCCAGTCACCTCCGAGATCACGCACCTCGACGCGCCGAGGACATGGGGTGTGAGAGCGATCGACGGCCCTGTCAGGGCGACCGTCGATGTGGCGGTGGAGCCGCTCGACGAGCGCCGAACGGCGCGGGTCAGGATCGAGCTCGACTTCACCGGACATGGCATCGGCAAACTGCTCGTTCCACTAATCGTGCGTCGCCAGGCGAAAAGCGAGATGCCGGCGAACCTGCAGAGGTTGAAGGAACGCTTGGAGGTGCCGAAGTGAGAGATCCGATGGACCGCCAGGCATAGGCCGCCGGGCTTCGCCGCTGGCTTCAGATACCCAAACACACGTAGGGAGTCTCAGGCGGACTGTCGGCGGTGTTATGGGCGAGTGCACCTATGAGTGCAGCTACGCAGTCAGTCGCTGTGTCCCGAGCGTGTCCTAACGAGTGGACACGAACGGGTTTTCACAGTCACTCTCGGTCAAATGGAAATGGCCCTTGACCAGCGCAAACGACAGAATCGCCTATGCCGCGAGCTGGCCTGCTCCCACCTCTCAAGGTGGAGACACGGGTTCGAATCCCGTTGGGGCTGCTAGAGAAAGTGCCTGCTCAGCGGGACTTTCTCGTACTCCGGTGACCCTCGTCGGGACCGTCCGAATCGGCGTCGTGACCCTCTTGGCCCCCACTCGCGGCCGCCCTCGTAAGACCGGATTGGCGGACGTCGTGCAATCGAGTGCTCGACCGGCTTGCCTGAGCCGGTCAACTACCGGAGCCGTAACCTGGCCCACAGGGGAGGTCACCATGGGCGATGCAAATCTTGAACGGGCTGAGCCGGTAGAACGCCTCGCCGCTCTCCTGGCCCTCATTGCCCTGACGGCGGCGGTCGTGATCGTTGCAGTGGCAGCGGCGGCCAACTGGCAAGGCGTTGTCATCACCCTCATCGGGCTGCTGTCCATCGTCGTGGCGGGCTGGTACATCGTGTCACGGCGCGGTGTCAGCCGGTCCGTTGGCATGGTGATAGGGCTTGCGGGCACGGGCCTCCTCATCGCTGGCTTCATCGTCGCGGATCTCAGTCTCATCACTTGGATCTCGGTTGCAGTCCTCGCCCTTGTCTCGGTAGCGACGGCGCGTGTGGCCCTCCACCGGAGCACGAGGGCGATGCGCGAGCGCGCGCTTTCGAGGAGCCCGGTTCCGTCCCCGCGGCACCCTGTCCTGATCATGAATCCATGGTCCGGTGGGGGAAAGGTGGAGAAGTTCGATGTGGTGAAGGAGTGCCAGCGGCGGGGGATCGAACCGATCGTTCTCGGGAGAGGCGACGACCTCATTCAGCTGGCTGAAGATGCGATTGCCCGAGGTGCAGACGTAATAGGCATGGCGGGAGGGGACGGCTCTCAAGCTCTCGTGGCCACCATCGCCATCCGCCACGACGTTCCCCACGTCGTCATCCCCGCAGGCACCAGGAATCACTTCGCGCTCGACCTCGGCCTCGACCGCAACGACGTGATCGGGGCTCTGGATGCCTACACCGACGGCGTCGAGGAACGCATCGACCTGGCCGTGGTCAACGGTCGGATCTTCGTGAACAATGCCTCGCTGGGGTTGTATGCGAAGATTGTGCAGTCCCCCGAATACCGCGACGCCAAGCGGCAGACGGCGGCGGCCATGCTCCCCGAGATGCTGGGGACAAGCGCCGAGCCTCTGGATCTGCGTTTCACGGGGCCTGACGGCACGAGCTACCCGAGCGCCCACATGATCCTCGTCTCCAACAATCCGTACCAGCTCGCGAGCTTGGCGGGCCGGGGGACGAGAGAGCGGATGGACCTCGGCGCACTTGGAGTCGTCGCCGCTCGGATCTCGGACGCCCGCGACGCGAGCCGCTTCGTGGCCCTCGAGGCAGCGGGGCAGGTCCGGAGGTTTCCGGGCTGGTTCGAGTGGACCACTCCGCGGTTCCAGGTGGACTCCGGCGGACCGGTCGAGATCGGGGTGGACGGCGAGGCAATGAAGATGGATCCGCCGCTGGTGTTCGAGTCCAGACCCGGGGCGCTGCGCGTGCGGCTTCCACGTCAGGCGCTCGGCCTATCGCCAGCGGCACGAGCGGTCCACGTCTTCTCTCGTTCCACGATTGCCGAGCTCGCCCAAGTGGTGGCCGGACGCTGGGCGTCCTAAGCCGACGCCGGAACGACGGTATCCGGCCGCGAACTGAACGCCCAGAGTGACGTCGTGATCCGAGGCGTCCGAGGCGGGGTCTGACATAGACCTTGACCCCCCGCCGGGCGTCAAGATCTATGGCAATCTTGTGGCAGTGGCAGTCGTGCCTCGAGGTGAGGCCGTGGCCACGACTAAAGGGGGAGCGATGTTGGCGACCTTTGGTGACGGCCAGGTCTTCTGGGCGTTCCTGGTCTTCTTCTTCTGGATCATCTGGATCTGGTTGCTGATCGTGGTGTTCAGCGATCTCTTCCGCAGCGCCGACCTCTCCGGGTGGGCCAAGGCGGCTTGGGCCTTGGGACTCCTGATCCTGCCGTACCTCGGAGTGTTCCTGTACCTGATTTTCCGGGGCGGAAAGATGCACGAGCGCGCCTTGGCGGCGGCGCAAGCTCAAGACGCAGCCTTCCGCCAGTACGTGAAGGAGACCGCCGTGACCGAGGGCGATGGTCCCGAGCCGGCGGACGAACTGGCCAAGTTGGAGGACCTGAAGAGGCGAGGGGTCATCTCGGATGCAGAGTTCGACCAGCTCAAGTCCAAGGTGGTGAGCGGCTGAGGACGATCAGCTCACAGTCGATTGAGCATTGGCTGAATCGGTCGTGAGCCCCCGAGGTCACCCATCTCGGCAGGTGTGCGGTGGGTGAAGATATCGCCGCCGCACGGACGTCTCGTTCTGCGCAGGGAGTCCTCCTTCCTCTGGCCTTGGCTCAGTTCATCTGCAGCTTCGCCGGCTCCAACATGAACGTGATGATCAACGACATCAGCTCGGACCTGGGAACGACCGTCAAGGGCGTGCAGACGGCGATCACTGTCTTCTTGCTGGTCATGGCCGCCCTGATGATCCCGGGTGGAAAACTGACCGACCGGTGGGGGCGCAAGCGGTGCTTCACCCTCGGCCTCAGCATCTACGCAGTTGGCGCTCTGCTCAGCGCCTTCTCGCCCGGACTCGGCACCCTCATCCTCGGCAACTCGATCTTCGAGGGTGTCGGAACGGCCCTCCTGATCCCTCCCGTGTACATCCTGGCGACGATGTTCTTCACGGATCTCCGGTCCCGTGCCCGCGCATTCGGTGTCATCAGCGGTATGGGGGGCGTGGGGGCGGCCGCGGGCCCATTGATCGGAGGTGTGATCACCACGGGAATCACGTGGCGAGCTGCCTTCATCTTCCAGGCTGCGGTGATCGTGGTGATCGTCATCCTGAGCCGCCGGATGGAAGATCCCGTGGCGCCGGACCCGACCAGGCCCTTTGACATCGTCGGAGCGATCCTGTCAGCCACTGGCTTGGTTCTCCTGGTCATGGGCATCCTGGAGGCGGAGAACCACCTCGTCATCACGGCTGTCCTGCTGGTCGTCGGCGCCCTGGTCCTCGCCTGGTTCTTCCACCATGTCCGGGCTCTCGAGTCAGCCGGCAGAGAGCCGCTGCTGTCGACCGGCCTCTTCCGAAACCACACCTCGAACCTCGCCCTCATCACCCAGAATGTCCAGTGGGCGGTGCTGCTGGGCTCGGCCTTCGTCGTATCTGCCTATCTCCAGGTCGTGCGGGGCTACGACGCCATCCAGACCGGCGTCATCTTCACCGCCGCCACGGCCGGCATCCTGGTCTCGTCGCTGGCAGCGGAGCGGCTGGCCAACAGGTTCTCCCAGCGCACCCTGATCCTGGTCGGCTTCACGACCACGGTGATCGGGATCTTCTTCCTGGTGGCGATGGTCAAGGGCTCGCCGAGCGCCTACGCCTTCACGCCCGGTCTCCTGTTCATCGGCCTCGGGGTCGGGGTGATGCTGACCCCGTCGGTAAACGTCGTCCAGTCCAGCTTCCCCGAGGAGCGACAGGGTGAGATCTCGGGACTGTCACGGAGCGTGTCGAACCTCGGGTCCGCCTTCGGCACGGCCATCGCCGGAACGATTCTGGTGGCCGATCTCGGGTCAGGGCATCAGGCCTATGGGATCGCCATGGGCGTTCTGGCCGTGATCGGCCTCGGCGGCCTCGTTGTCTCGATCTTCCTACCGGCCGATGCTGGTCAACAGACTGCCGGAGCCGAGACCTGAGGAGCGGGTGCCCACGAGCGAGTTCTCTCGAACGTTGCCATGATCTTGGGCGGTTGGTGCAGCTGAAGGACGAATCGACGAGAACGGAGATGCGATGGCGGAGATGAAGTTCGAGAGGAAGGAGCTGCTCTCGCGCAAAGAGGCGGCGGCGCGGCTCTTGGAGGTGGCTGAGGCGCTCGGATCCAGCGGTGACTTCGAGCTGCAAGGGGGCGGGGAGAAGCTTCAGCTGGACGTGGCGAATGAGGTCACGTTTGAGCTGGAGATCGAGCTCGAGGACGGGAAAACGGAGCTGGAGATGGAGATCAAGTGGTCGTCGTCGACACCGCAGGCCGGGCCCACGCCGACACGTTCAACAGCTCGCCGAGCTCCGAGCCGACCGCGAAAGACGGGTAGCCGACGCCGCCGGTGAAACGACCCAAGGGATTATCGACGCCGGCACGGGAGTGGCCTCTTGGGGGCTCGCCTACGGGCACAAGTGCGACCCGGTACCGGCAGACGTTCAGCTGACGGCGGAGGCTGCGTCGAGCCCGACGGTCAAGACTTGCCCGACTCGTACACCTCGGTGAAGAGATCGCCCTGTGCTGCACCAGCGCCGGACTTGCCGCCGCCGCGGCCCCGCAGGACGTAGGCGATGCCAACGGCGAGCACCGCACCGACAGCCGGCCCCGCAACGTAGACCCAGTAACCAGTAAAGGTCGTGCCTACCAGGTCAGGCCCGAAGGTGCGGGCCGGGTTCATCGAAGCTCCCGAGATCGGACTGCCCCACAGCCCGGCGAGGGCGATGTAGGCCCCCACCCCGAAGGCAGCGAAGACGCCGATGCTCTGTGCGCCCGAAGCCGTGCCCAGGATCACGCTGACCAGCCCTATGGTCAAGAACACCTCCATCCAGAAGGCGGCCATGTTCGAGTAGCCGTGGGCGGGGTAGTTGGACCCGTAGATGGCCGAGACGTTGATCACCGCACGGAGGAAAAGAGCCGCCAGAGTTGCCCCGACGAGCTGGACCAGGATGTAGCCAGGAACCCGCCGCCACGGGAAGTCACGGCGCAGGGCGAAGGCGATGCTCACCGCTGGGTTGAGGTGCGCCCCTGAGAGCCTTCCCATGAACAAGATGATGGCCATGACCATCAGACCGGGTGCCACCACGGCTGCCTGGCGGCTGATCGTCGCCGGAAAGGCGCGGGACATCATGCCCGCGCCGGCCGCCACCAGCACCAGGAAGAACGTGCCCAGCAGCTCGGAGAACAGCCGTCGCCATTCCTGGCGCGGGTCGTTGAAGTCCCTGACGCGTTCGATCACGCTCCGCTCATAGCGAGCGAGGGCGCCCTCGGTCGGCAGCTCTTGCTTCGCGGTCATGTACCACCTCACATGGGAGTCGATCTAGGGAACGCTGGGCCTGGAGTCGCTGGATCGGCTCCAGTTTGAACCACCTCGGCAACCACTGGGGACCTATCCGGGCGCCTTGACTTGTTGTAGGAGCGAGCTCGTAGCGCTCCCTTTGATGATCGTCTGGTACTACAACGAGCCCGAGGGCCGAACTGGCCTGATCTGGCGGCCCACGGCGTGGAGAATATGAGAACGGTGTTGTACTGGAGGGCATGGAACAGACCTGGTTCATCACCGGCTCCTCACGTGGCCTAGGCCGCGCCCTCGTCCGAGCCGCCCTCGACGCCGGCGACCTCGTCGCCGCCACCGCCCGCCAGCCAGCCCAGCTCGAGGACCTCCTCGCGGAATACGGCGACCGCATCCGCACGATCGGCCTGGATGTCACCGACGCCCCAGCCGCCCGTTCAGCGATCGCGGACGCCCGCCGCCACTTCGGCCGCCTGGACGTCATCGTCAACAACGCCGGCTACGCCAACGTCTCACCGATCGAGACCACCGACGACGAAGACTTCCGCGCCCAGTTCGAGACCAACTTCTGGGGCGTCTACCACGTCTCCAAAGCGGCGATCCCGGTCCTTCGGGAGCAAGGTGGGGGCCTCGTAATGCAGATCTCGTCCGT
>DASXCO010000026.1 GCA_036491125.1 Acidimicrobiales bacterium
AGAGCTGCCTGCTGTTACGGCACGATCCGATGTTGCGCTGCGCCGTCCTGATGGCGTCCACGGCGTCGGGGAAGGCGTAGATCGCCCGCCGCCGTTGCAGCTCGTCCTCGTCGGGCGGCTCCGACCGAGGCACGGGCGAGCCCCTGCGCTGGCGGGCCTGCTTGACGGCCTCTTCTGGCGAGGCGCCATCGGCGACCTGGCGACGGACTTCCTCAGGGTCGGCCCCTCGGGTCTGGCCCTCCGTCAGCGCCGAAGTGTCTACAGATGTCGACACTTCCAGCGCTTCGATCACCTTGGCGTGGTGGAGGAGCTGGTATGCACGGCTGCGGCTCATCGAGAACTCCGTCTCGACGTAAGCAGCCCAGCTCCCGTACCCGAGCGCTCGCCACGCTCGACGCTCCTTCGCCTCGGCCAGGAAGTCGATGAGGTTGTCGGCCGTCTCTCGGATGGCAGCCGTCAGCGCTTCCGCTTCCGCCGTCGACAAGGACGGGGGTGATCCACGCTTCGTCGGCGACCGGCTACCCTCGGTCCCGATCGTCGTTGAGGAGCGACTGTCTGCGAGCGGCCTCGGGTTCTCGGACTCGGGGCCGCCCGTTCGTTCGGGCGGCGGCATCACCCGCTCGCTGCTTTGCGGGTGCGCGCAGCGCGGCTCATCTGGCGCTGGCGGCGCTTGCGCTGCTGTGCTGCGGACAGCTCAGGCGCGGGCGGAGCGGGCTCGTCGCTGCCGACGACGCGCTGGCTGTGCGCCTGCTCGTACGCGTCGACGCTCTCAGCAGTGACGAGCGTACGGGTACCGATGCGCAGGGCAACCAGCTCGCCCCGCCCGATCAGGCGCCACACGCTCTTGCTGCTGATGTCCCAGGCATCGGCCAGTCTCTCGACCGACCACGCCCTTCGCTCGTCTGCTCGGTTCATCGCATCCTCCCTCGTTGGACGAGGTGTTACGGATGCTGCGGGTCTGCCTCCGTCATGCTCGCGACGACCGCCCTGTGCGGCCGTGTCCGATCCCGAGAGCCGAGAAGCCGAGATCGAATCGAACACTCTAGCACCGAGCCGGATCGGTTCTAGGGATGCCGAGTCCCGACGAGTCTCTGGAGGTACCGCAACGGCTCGGCGGTCTGAGCGACGCTCCGGTCGAGGAGGTCAAGCTTCGACGATCGCAGCGCCACGACGGCGGCTAGATCCTCTGAGAATCGCTAGCCCGAGCACACGGGGTCGACGGCGCTGCGCGAGCCCGCTCCGTTACCGCCGAGGACGGGACCAGTTCGGGGACCAGTTCTCTAGTCCCGCCGTGTCCCGCTCGGTCCCGGCAGAGGGCGTCCGAGCTGCGATTCTGTCCCGTGCTGACCCCCCGAGTACCCCCGTACCGATACCTCTCAGGTAATCGCTTTCGCACGCCCGCATGCCCACGATGGACTCATGAGAGCCCGCCGTATGCCAGCGAGGCCCACGACCAGAAGGGGTGACCGATGCCGTTCTTCGAGGCCAGTGATGGGACGCACCTGTTCTACATGGATTGGGGGAGTGGAAAGCCGGCGGTGTTCTCACACGCCTGGGGGCTCAACGCCGACATGTGGGACTACCAGGTCCCGGACCTGGTCGACGCCGGCTACCGCTGCATAACCTTCGACCGCCGTGGCCATGGTCGTTCCGACCGGGCTACTACCGGGTACGACTACGACACCTTCGCAGACGATCTGGCAGCTTTGATCGCTCAGCTCGACCTTGAGGAAGCCGCCCTGGTCGGCTACTCAGCCGGCTGTAGCGAGATCACTCGGTACCTGGACCGACACGGCCGCGATCAGGTCGATCGGGTCGTCTTCGGCGGTCCGTTGATGCCGCTCATCGTCAAGCGCGACGACAACCCTGAGGGTGTCGACCCGGCCTACGTCGAGGCCAGCGCCGCCGCCCTCAAGCGCGACGTGCCCGGATGGTGTGCTGAGAACGCCGCACCGTTCTTCGGGACGGCAGAGCCCGTCTCGCCCGGAATGGTCGACTGGGTGACCCGCCAGATCGTCGCCACTCCGCTCAAGGTGCTGTTGGACACACTGAGGCTGGGTGCAGAGACCGACCACCGCGAGCAGCTGGCCAAGATCGAGGTGCCGACCATGGTCGTCCATGGGACTCACGATGCTTCGGCGCCGATCGACCTGACCGGCCGAAAGACAGCCGCGCTTGTGCCTGAATGTGAGCTAGTCGTGTACCAGAACGCCGCCCACGGCCTGTATGCGGCCCAGGCGGCGCGATTCAACGCCGATCTCATCGCCTTTCTCAAGTCCTGAGCCTCTGAGCATCGGGACCCGCATACAACCGAAAGGTCCTAACCAGTTTCTGCCCACTACGCGGCGATGGCTCGAGAGCCGACATGGGGGAAAGCCGACCCTTGTTGATCAATTGGTCCTGAAGGGCGCCAGGAAGCACCCAGAGGTCCTGGTCGACATGAGGTTCACGGACGAGCAACCTTGCGCCCGGGTAGACATTCGCCAGGTCGAGGCGGCCACTGACAACGAGATCCGAGCACGGTCGTTGGCGTCGGCCTGAGTCGAACGGCGAGAAAGAGTCGGAGGGGTCGAAGAGCCGATCGTTATAAAAGAAGAAGGGGTCATTCGTGGCCAAGTCGTACGCGACACAAGTCGGCTTGACTCCGAAACTCTGGTGCAGCTCTACCAGAGTTTCCGGCACGACCCTCTGAGTCGCGCGTGTGGTCGACCCGCCGACAAGGACGCCGTAGGAGGTTATGGCCGAAGGGATGAAGAGGATGACGACCACAACCACTCCGTACAGGAAGCCGCGCCGCCAGGCCACCAGGCTCGCGACGGTCGTGAAGACACCGGCTATTGCCAGCGCCACCACGTTGAGCGACAGGTGGGTGGCACGGAGGACTGGATCGACGCCAATCGTCTCGATCGTAACGATCGGGGCATGAGTCTCTCCCCGCCGGGCGACAGCGACGATGAAAGCGCAAACAGCTATGGTGATGATGGCTGTCAGGGCCATCCTCATGATCGGCCTTTTAGGCGTCGGTGTGGTCAGCTGAGTTGCAAGAAGGACACCGAGCAGGAGGATGGGGGCGAGCACTCCTTCGTCATAGCGACCGTTGATGAAGTAGCCGATGCCAACGCCTTCGGCATCGACGAGCGATGCGAGCAGCCAAACGCCAATCAGCGATACAACGATGAAGATGACCACGGGGAACTCTGGTCCTCCGTCCGCCCCACGGACAATGGCACCGGCACGCTTCGTCACAGCCCAGATGCCGAGAGCGAAGAGTCCGGCAGTCCCGACAAGTAGATAGAGGAGGCTTCCCGACATGCCGTAGAAGATGAGCGGATAGTCCCCGGCGTGAGTCACGTGAAATAGCCCGGGGTTGGTCGTCACACCCCCGTTCGCGTAGATGACCAGCACTTGTGACACGGTCAGACTTGCCACAAGGCCGAGGGCAAAGGCTGCCAGCGGCGGCCAGTTGACACGCCAAGGCCAGAGGACCCAGGCCGCGACCAAGACCAAGGCGATCACCACGGCCAGGCCCCGCGGGTGCACGAGGTAGAGCAACCCGCCGAGGACACCGAGAACTGCCCAATGGACTGGCCGACGACTCGAGAAAGCAGTCATCGCCGCCAAGCAGAGGACCAGGAAGCCCGGTATCAGCAGGTTCTCAGACGTGACAAGGTTGGAGTAGACGAGGAACGACGGGTAAGCGACCACGACGGCCGTCGCAATGGCGCGCACTCCTGTCGGGACTTTCGGGGCTAGGCGTCCGGCCAGGGCGTAGACCAGCGCGGCAGTGATCCCGGCCAGGAGAGCGTTGATGACCAATGCCTCCCGGTACACGGTGTAAGCGGCGGTGCTGAACCACCACAAGGGAACAAGTAGGAGGCTGTAACCAGGGTTGACCCCGGCTCCCGGGTAGCCGTGAGTGTGCAATGGCGGCCCGCCGAGAGCCAAATAGTGGCCGGCGTACAAGTACGCGAACTCGTCCTCGTGCACGACCGGGGCCTTGACGGGTATTGCAAGCAGCAGATGCAGCCCAACTGTCAGGAGAAAGAGGAGCCAAGGGGCGGCCCTGGCGAGAGAGAGCTTTGCTACTTGCTGATCGAGAGGCCTCTCGACGACGGGCCGTAGCCTGCTGGCCGGCTCTCGGGCGACTTCCTTGACGGAGGGCTCACCCGCCGGACCGCTCCCGTCTTCAGGACGCGCCACGGAGCGCAGCGTACCGATCGTTGATGGCGGCCTCTAATGGCCCTTGCCGTCGTGGGCACAAGACATTCTCGACGTTCCGGACGAGGACGCGGCGAGAGGGGTGGCCGAGCTCAGGGTCGAGCTGAGGCAGGAAGGGGCTTGAAGAACACCGGGTCATGCCGTGGTGGACAGAGTTTCGAATGGACAGGGGCCAATGCCTTGTGGCTCGAGGACGAGGTTGGGGTGCGCCCCGCTTCGTGTCGCGGCTCAGCGTAGGCCTGCGTGCCGATCACCCGGGCGCCGCTCGGGAGTCAGCTCACGTCGGGCGGGTGAGGCTTGCGCCGACGAAGCCGGCGATCGCGTAGTCGACGTGGCAACTGATCCGCTGGGCGCGGGCGACCCCGAGAATCGCACTCGTAGTATCGCTCGGGCGATGCTGTAGCCATCTCGAGCCGACAGCTTCTTTCCTTCACTGACCGTACGAGCGTTGTACGTGACCGGCAGCTCGACGATTTGGTGACTGTGGCCTAACAGACGGCATGTGATTTCACCGTCAAGATCGAAGCCTTCACAGCGGAGATCGAGAGCTCTCGCCACATCGGCGCGCAGCACCTTGTAGCAGGTGAGAACATCCGTCAAGTGAGCGCGAAAGAGCACGTTCACGAGCCACGTCAACGCCCGATTCCCGAGATAGTTGACGAGGGGCGCGCCAGCGCGCCCCCGTTTGAACCGCGATCCGAAGACCACTTGTGACCCGCCCTCCATGAGCGGTCGGAGTAGCGCTGGGATCTGCGCTGGGTCCAGCTCGAGGTCGGCGTCCTGGACCATTACGATGTCTCCGGTGGCTCGTTCGAAGCCCGTCCGTACGGCTCGGCCCCTTCCACGAGCCTCCTCCTCCAGGACGAGGACCACCTGAGGCTCCGGCGGGAGCCCGAGCAGCGCCTCGCGCGTGCCGTCCGTCGAGGCTCCGTCGACAACGATGATCTCCTTGGGAATTCCGCACGCAACAGCGCGCAAACGCTCGAGCAGCGTGAGCACGGTGTCGCGCTCGTTTCGGACCGGCACCACGACCGAGAGTTTCATCAATCCTGCTGGCCGAGGAGACTGGCAGAATCAATCAGTTGCTCAACTCGGTCGATCGCCAGCCATGTCCCAGTGAAGGGGTATGACACGACTTGGTACCCTTTTGCGATCGCGGAATTGAGAAGGTCCGGCATCTGGTAGGGGGCTCCCTCAGGTATAAGGTCAAGTGCAGACCAGCGGAGCATATAGATGCCTGCGTTCACCTTTTCTGTGAGTGCCGGCTTCTCGACGATCCGCGTGATGCGGTCACCATCGAGATCGATCACGCCGTACGGATGCCGAAGCTCGTAATCGCGGGTGACCACGGTAATTTCCTGACCACCTCGCTCGTGAAAGTCGACCAGAGCCGGAACGTCGAGTTCGGTAAGGAGATCGCCGTTCATTACGAACAATGAATCGTCGGGTTTGGATGTGGCGCCAAACTGCGTCCGTATGAGGGCCAAGGGGCCTGCGGTCCCGAGGGGCTCAGATTCACGACAATACTCGATGTGCACTCCAAGGTGTGAGCCGTCTCCAAAGTACGTTTCAATTAAATCAGCACGGTAGCCAACCGCGATTACGAGGTCACACAATCCAAATTGTCGGAGCCTCCGAACAATCTCCTCGAGAATCGGGCGTTCGCCGATGGGAAGAAGAGGCTTCGGTATCGCGTACGTCAAGGGACGCATGCGAACACCAAGACCGCCCGCGAGCAGAACGCTCTTCATCACGCGTACTCCTCCGTTCAAATACTCGTGAAGATGCCGGAATCATTCACTGGCCCACGAAGACCCGTCAGCCAGGGACACTTGGTGCGGGTGTGCAGGTTGAAACGCCTTCGAAACTCTTGGTTAGCAGTCGAGAGATACCTCGACGCCGGCTTCTGCAAAGACGAAGGAGGGGAGTTCCGCCGCGCCGATCTGTCGATCGCGAATGGCAAATAGCCGTACTCAGTCCGCCAATATACATGATACCACAATATCGCTGACGCGATCTTGACTCGTTTGTTCGAGCGTTGAGGACGATGGCAGCGCAAGCGCGCGATGCCAGAGATCTTCAGCGATCGCGCCGGACCCGACAAGGCGCGCATCGGCATGGGGGCGCTGTAGGTGAAGGGGTCTCCAGATAGGGCGCGCATCGATGTCGGCCTCGGTCAGGGACAGCCGGACGCGATCCCTGGTTTCGTGGTCGTCGAACAGGACGGCGTACAGCCAGCCGGATCGCTTGTGCGGACCTTGGGGCGGAAGGGTGAGTCCACTCAGGCCGGCAAAGGCCTGGTCGTAGCGCTCCGCAACAGCACGCCTGCGTTTGAGAAGCGAATCGAATCTCTCGAGCTGCGCCAAGCCGAGCGCTGCGGCAATATTGGTCAGGCGATAGTTATAGCCAATCATGTCGTGGTCGTATTCGTCCTGGCTGGCTCGGGCCTGAGTCGAGAGGTGGCGCACCCTGGTCGCGAACGCGGCGTCTTCCGACGCGACGAGGCCGCCTCCGCCGGTCGTGATCAGCTTGTTTCCGTTGAACGAGTAGCACCCCGCCAAGCCCGCGGTTCCTGCCATCTGGCCGCTGAGTGGTCCGCTGTCCCACTCCGCCCCGATAGCCCCGGCGGCGTCCTCAATGACGGGGATACCATGAGCGTCGGCGACGGCCAGAATTCGGCCCACGTCTGCTGGGTAGCCGAGGATGTGAACCGGGATGATCGCACCAGGCATGCGCTCCCCACGGGCGCTTCGTCTGGCCAATTCATCGGCCACCGCGGACGGGTCCATGTTCCATGATTGTGGCTCGCTGTCGACCAGGACGGGACGGAGCCCCAGGTAGCTCGCCGCATTGGCCGTGGCGATGAATGTGAGGTCCGAGACAAACACCTCGCTGGTGGCTGGAAGATCAAGCGCCGCTAAAGAGAGGTGAAGGGCGGCTGTACCGCTCACGCAGGCGACAGCGTGCTTGACCCCGAGGATCTCCGCGATCGTTTCCTCAAAGCGCGGTACCAAGGGGCCAACTGAGGAGACATATCCGCTCGTCACGCATTCGGAAAGATATGTTGCCTCGCGTGCGGTCAGTTCCGGCTCGAGCAGGGGAAGGCGAGAGGCGCTCATCGGTAATAGCGACTCGGATCATGATTGGCGATTCGCAGTCGCCACCAGTTGATCGTCTCAATCAATCCTTGGGGAAAGGTGGTCGACGGACCCCAGCCCAGCAGCGACCGCGCGCGGCTCGGATCGCTCTGAAGGACGGCAACCTCGCTCTTCGGTGGACGAACTCGTTGGGGGTCCTCGACAACGATGGGCTCGACGCTCAGCGCTGCCCCCACCTCCTGGATGATCTCTTCAACCGAGTACACAGAGCCGGTTCCAAGCTGGACGACCGATCCCGGTTGGAGATCGGCGATTCCGGCGAGCCGGATACCCTCCGCCGTGTCCGAGACGAACGTGAAGTCCCGCTGCGGGAGCAGTGAACCAACATGGACCGAGCGTTCGCTTGAGAGAAGCTGAGTGATGATGGTGGGGATAACAGCCCGGGCGGATTGCCGTGGGCCATAGGTGTTGAAGGGGCGGACGACCACGACCGGGAGATCGAACGAAGATGCCCACGCTTCGCACAGCTTGTCGGCCGCAATTTTGCTCGCACTATACGGCGACTGAGCTTGCAGGGGATGGGTCTCAGAGATCGGGACGGTCAGCGGGGTTCCGTACACCTCGCTGGTGGAGACATGGACAACGCGCCCGATGCCGGCGGCCTGGGAGGCCTGAAGGACATTGTGCGTGCCTTCAATGTTCGTGTGGATGAATGACACTGGTGCCTCATAGCTGTACGGCACTGAGACTAATGCGGCGAGGTGAAAGACTGTGTCGACGTCCTTGCATGCCTCGGCGAGGCATGCTTGGTCGCGAATATCTCCTAGGAAGAAGTCGATGTCCTTCGCGGATTGTCGAGCCGACTCGTCGAGCCATCCGAACGAGCCGTTACTGTTGTACATGCAGAATGCACGGACTTCGTGGCCTTTGCATTTCAGCAACTCGACCAAGTGGCTTCCGATGAAGCCGTCGGCGCCAGTGACGAGGACCCGGTTCGTCACGATGCAGCGCGAGCGAGCAAGGGGCAAGAACGCATCAGACTGCATGATAGACTATCTTTGGGCGGAATCGGACGGTATGCCCAGATGCGCCTGCAGATGATGGCGTATCGACCGGCACCATAGCCGACCGGCCTGACGTGTCGGATCCCAGGTCGCGGGCCATTCGCGGCCCTGGCGGCTGCTGCTCCGGAGGGCGCCGCTGGCCGAGGGGTGGGTGCAGACCGACTACCGCAGCTTCTTGACCAAGCTCGGCGTGACAACGACGGAGTCCATCCACGACGCGGCGGGGGAGCGTGGTTGGGATCGGGCGCTAGCAGGGAATAGCGCCGTCGATCATCGTGACGGCCATCCGAGCGCGTCGAAGACGGCCACGGGGTCGAGATAGTCGCGCCAGTGAGCGACCTTGCGACCGGTGATCGTGAGTACGGAGACGTACCGGTTGGTGTAGGGGGCGCCGGTCGAGACGACTCGTCCTTCGGAGGCGTACTCGAGCACCACCACGCCCGTTCTGGTGTCGTGATGGACCGCGAGGTCGTAACAGCGGTCGAGGACGATCGTCGTGCCGTACGGGCGGTAGAGCTCTGCGACGGCCTGACGCCCCTCGACGTGTCGCGGGTAGCCGGGAGTAGTGATGATGTAGTCGAAGACGACTTCTTCGGCCAGCAGGTCGAAGAAATGTCCGCCATCGGCGAGGCCATCGAGGCCCTTCTCAATGATGCGAAAGAACGGGTCCAGCGCCTTGAAGTCGCTGAGGTCGTTGATCGCGGCCATCACGCCGTCCTTTCTACACCGACGCCTGTGCGCTTCGCCGGGCGAAGTCGGCGAAGCTGATCGGCGGGACTCCGGTGGCCTTCTGGACGTCGTTGTCAGGCCGGAGCCATGGCCGGAGGCGATGTGGAAGGACGCCCTTCGGGCTGCGCCACTTGAAGGGTCGGGCTCGTAGCATGGGGGGATGGGTTCAAGGCGACGAGCGGCGGCAAGTGAGAAGGTGCGGTGGCTGAGCCGGGACCAGGAACGGGCATGGCGGGCGTTGGCTGGGTTGGTCCACCAGTTGCGTTCTGCGTTGGAGTTCCAGCTGGAGCGCGACTCTGATCTGAGCTTCATCGAGTATCACGCTCTGGCCCGACTCTCCGAGGAGCGCGGCCACCGGCTGCGGATGAGCGAGCTGGCGGCGGTGACGAACGCGTCGTTGTCTCGGCTCTCCCACCTGGTCAAGCGGCTCGAACGGTGGGGTTATGTTCGCCGGGAGCCGGACCCGACCGACGGACGCTTCACGATCGCGGTGTTGACAGAGGCCGGCTATCGCAAGCTCGTGGCCAGCGCCCCTACGCATGTGGCGGCGGTGCGTCAACTGGTCATCAACGAGTTCAGCGCCGCCGAGCTGGCCCAGTTGCGAAGCATGTGCGATCGGATCGTTGCACGGGTCGAAGCGTCTGAGTGGAACCTTGACCTGACATGAGCGGGCCGGTCGAGCTAGCCGACCTGTCCCTGACTTGACATTTCAACGGAGGCTTCGAGGAGCAGGGCCTTCCGCTCGACCCCGTCACCGACATCAACGGTCGGGAATAGGACAGGCCGCCACTACGGTTCTAGTGGCTTGAACATTCAAGTGAACTGCACGAGATCAGAGGAGCCGAAGGCCTTGAACCGAGACAGCTTGACCAGGATCGCGACGATCGACGCCAACGCGTCGGAGCAGCAACGGGAGATCGCGCGCAGCACCAGAGGTCATAACGGGGGCATCATCACCCGGCTCATGAGCCCCGGCGACCTCGGAGAGATGCTCAAGCCGTTCGTGTTCCTCGACCTCTTCGATACCGGTGACCAGGCGATCAAAGGCCGTAACATGCATCCCCACTCGGGTATCACCACGGTGACCTATGTCTTTGAGGGCAGTACCCGCTACGAGGACACGACCGGAGCGTCGGGGATTCTGCCCGCCGGGGGAGTCGAGTGGTTCAAGGCCGGTCGGGGGGCATGGCACGGCGGCGGGGCGGGAGAAGTGGGGCGGACCAGAGGCTTCCAACTGTGGCTGGCCCTCCCACCCGACGTCGAGCTGGGAAGCGTGGAGAGCATCAACTTGACACCTCGGGATGTGCCCGACGACGGTCCAGCCCATCTGGTGGTCGGCAGCTACGGAAACACCACCAGCAACCTCGATCCGGGATCCTCGCTCAACTACCTGGCCGTGACTCTCAGGGCGGGCGAGTCCTGGTCATATCAGCCTCCCGCAGGTCACCTGATCGGGTGGCTGTCAGTTGCGAAGGGACGACTCGGCAACCCCGGGAGCACCCGAGCGGGTGACCTGGTGGTCTTCGAACCCTCCGAAACTGAGATTGACATCACCGCCGAAACCGACACTGAGCTCGTGATCGGCTCGGCGGTCCCCGCCACTCATGACCTGGCGTTGGGCACCTACTCGGTGCACACCAGCGCCGAATCCCTCGCCACGGGTGAGCGCCAAATTGTCGAGATCGGACAGCGATTGCGAGCACGAGGGCAGCTCTGATCGCCGCGCGTTGTCATGCACCACGGCGACGGTGAGTTGGCCCTGTCCAAAATGCTGCTGGGTGCGAGAAGGCTTGGCGGCAGAGAACGCGACCGGCAGCAGCCATACCCGAGCGACGTATCCTGGAGCGCGATGTGGGTGGTCAGAATTTCCGGGCCCCGTTCCCTACGCGACGGTGTCGGAGCTTGATGAGTGATTTCATGTCGAGAAGCTCTGACCGGCTCCGCTCACCAGGTGAAGGGTCGCGACAGGCGCGGCTCACGACGCCAGGAGACCACCATGCCCAAGTACCTGCTCCTCAAGCACTACCGCGGCGGCCCCGAGCCGCACCGTCCCGTGCCCCCCATGGACCAGTGGGCCCCCGAGGACGTGGAGGCGCACATGACCTTCCTCGGCCACGTTAGCGAGCTGCTCGAGGCGAACGGCGAGTTCGTCGACGCGCAGGCGCTCACGCCGGCGCGCACCTGGGTGCGCTACGGCGGACCGGACGCCGCGCCAGTCACCACCGACGGCCCGCTGCCCGAGACCAGCGATCTCGTTGCGGGCTGGTACATGATCGACGTCGAGTCGCCCGAGCGCGCAGCTGAGCTCGCGGCCTATGTCTCCTCCGAGCCCGGCCCGGGCGGGGAGCCGCTGTACGAGTGGATCGACGTCCGGGAGGTCATGTCCGAGGCGCCCTCGGACGATTGACCCGGCGTGATCGACGAGCCGACGCGACGGCTGGACGAGGGCGCGCTGCGCGCCCTCGTCCCTCGCGTGCTCGCGGGCCTGGTCCGGCGGGGCGAGGACTTCGATGTCGCCGAGGACGCGCTGCAGGAGGCACTGCTGGAGGCGCTGCGGGTGTGGCCCGAGCACCCGCCACGCGACCCGCGCGCATGGCTGGCGACGGTCGCGACCCGGCGGCTCGTCGACGCCCGCCGCAGGGAGGCCGCCCGTCACCGCCGCGAGGAGGCGACCTACGCCGAACCGCGGCCCGCCACCACCGAGGAGGGCGACGACACCCTCTTCCTGCTCTTCTGCTGCTGCCACCCCGACCTCGCGCCCGCCTCCCAGGTGGCACTGACCCTGCGCGCCGTCGGCGGCCTGACCACCCGGGAGATCGCCGACGCCTTCTACGTGCCGGAGGCGACGATGGCGCAGCGGATCAGCCGGGCCAAGCGCGCCCTGCAAGGGCGCCGCCTGGACCAACCCGGCGACCTCGCCGTCGTGCTGCGCGTGCTCTACCTCGTCTACACGGCCGGCCACGCGGGCCGGGTGGACCTGGCCGGCGAGGCGATCCGCCTCGGCCGCCAACTCACCCTCGCCACCGAGGAACCGGAGGCGCGGGGGCTGCTCGCGCTGATGCTCCTCAATCACGCCCGCCGCCCGGCGCGACTCGACTCAGAGGGTCGTATCGTCACGCTCGACCGACAGGACCGCGGCCTGTGGGAGACCCGCGAGATCGCCGAGGGCGTGCGCGTCCTGCAGTCGGCGCTGGCCGTTCAGCGCCCCGGCCGCTACCAGGTCGAGGCCGCCATCGCTGCCCTGCACGACGACGCGGCAAGCGCCGAGGAGACCGACTGGCCGCAGATCCTCGCGTGGTACGACGACCTCGTCGCCCTTACTGACGACCCGGTGCGCCAGGACCCTGCCGCGGTGCTCGGCCGCGCGGTCGCGGTCGGCCATGTCCTCGGCGCCGCCGCCGGGCTGCGCGAGACCGATCGGCTGCGCGGGGTGCTCGGCGAGCGGCACCGGTGGCACGCCGTCCGCGGCCACCTGCACGAGCTCAGCGGCGACCTCCCTGCCGCCGCCACGGCGTACGCGGATGCCGGCCGCCGGGCCACGGACGTCGCCGAGCGCGACCACCTGGTCCGCCAGGCCGCCCGGGCGCGTGCCGCCGAGCCATGATTGTCGTTGGTCGCTGGGCACATTCTCGACGACGGCCGAGAGGCGCCTAGTACCCGAAGCGGCGCCTCACGGCTTGAGTTGGTAACTGAGGTAGACCACGCCGTTGTCGTAGGCGTCACAGCTCAACAGTGACCACTGGCCGGACGGCCTGTCGTCGGCGAAGAGCCGGGGCCCTGATCCGGACGTCAGTGGGTAGACGAACAGGTGCAGCTCATCGACCAACCTGTCCGCGAGCAGCGCCCGAACCAAGGTGCCGCTGCCGCTGACGTAGATCCCACCGGGGACGGCGTCCTTGAGCTGACGAATGGCGTCGGGGTTGTAGGTACCAACGATCTCCGAGTTGCTCCAGGTGGTCTTCTTCAGTGTCGACGAGACGACATGCTTGGTGGTCTCGTTCATGAACGGCGCACCCGGGTCCTGCTCGGCAGTGCGTGTCGACCACGCCGGTTCGAACATCTCGTACGTGGTGCGCCCGAGCAGGATGCCCTGGCAGCCGCCCATGGCGTTGCCGATGGCCTGTCCCATCTTGGGGTCGAACCCGTACTCTGCGCTCCATGTCGGTGCGTCGATCACTCCGTCGAGAGTCATGAACTCGTGCACCCGGATGGTTCCCATGGTCAGTCTCCTCGGTTGGTGTGGGACGGCACTGGGCTCCTGTCGATAGTCGCGGCTAGCCGCGGAGGGTGACGAGGACCTTCGCCATTTCCTCCAGGAAGGATGCTGTACCCCCGCTGGCCTGCTCGTACTGCTCGTCGGTGAGGTGACCACCGCTCTGGCGCAGCACGAGCTCGGTCTGGCCGCCGTGGTCGATCAGCGTGTAGATCATCAGCTCGAACACGTCCTCGATGGTGGGCTGGTCGATGAAGGCCACGACAAGACGCGCCGGCTCGTCGATCTCCATGAAGCGCCCAGCCCAAGGCAGCTCGTTGCCCTCGTAGTGCATGGTGGCTCGCCACTCGCCCCCCACGCGCAGGTCCCATCGGTGGACGTCGACGGTGAGCTCGGCGCCAAACCACCTGGCGAACAGGTCCGACTCGGTGATGGCCCGCCACACCAGCGCCCGAGGGGCATCGTAGGTGCGAGTGAGGGTGTAGCCGCGAGACGGGTCGAGCTCGGCGGGGGTTCCGGACACGGATGCTCCTTGGATCAGTTCGGCGCCAACCGTAGGCGGGCGGCTCTCGACGATCGCGCGGATACCGTGCACAGTCAACCCAGTGGTTGATAAACTTAACGGTTGATCATGACCGTCACCGATGAGGCGCTCGATCTCACCTTTGCTGCGCTGGCCGATGGCACCCGGCGGGCGATCCTGGCCCGGCTCGCGGTGGGGGAGGCCACCGTCAATGAGTTGGCCGAGCCCTTCTCGATCAGCCTCCAGGCGGTGTCGAAGCACCTGAAGGTGCTCGAGAAGGCCGGCCTCATCACCCGCAGCCGCGATGCTCAGTGGCGACCCTGTCGGCTGGAGCTGCCACCCCTCGAGAGCGCGTCGGCCTGGATCGACGAGCACCGCCGGGCGTGGGAACGCCGACTCGACGCCCTTGGTGATGTGATCGAGAGCCTGAAGACCGATCGCGCATGAGTCGTTTTCCGCTCGGTCCGCCGTCGGCTCGGGAGGGCAGACTGTTCGCGCTGAGGTACTAGTGCTGGTAGGTGCCGACCAGCCGCGCTTGCTCGATGATGTGGTCGTCGATGCGCTCGAGTAGCTCGCTCCGCGTGATGCCGGCCGGGGCGTCGAGGGTGGAGTCGAGGGCGTAGAGGTGAAAGTAGTAGTAGTGGATACCGTGACCGGGAGGCGGGGCCGGGCCCAGGTAGCCGCGCTCGCCGAAGTCGTTCTGACCCTCGGTGAATGCCTTCCCGCCACCCTGGGGCAGCCCGGTCACATCCGGCGGGATCCCGTAGACAACCCAATGGGTGAAGCCGTAGGTCAGTGGCGCGTCCGGATCGTGACACACCAGCGCCAGCTGGCGGGTACCGCTCGGTATGGCGCGCCAGGTCAGCTCGGGGGAGACATCGGCGCCGTCGCCCGTGAGCTCGCTGGGGATCGGCCCGCCGTGCTCGAACGAGGGGCTGGTGAGCCCGAGGTCTCCGAGATGGAGCTTGGCCATGGTTACCTCCTGGGGCGAGTCCTGCTGGCCCCCGTCGTAGGACACGTGGCGCAAATCGTCAACTTGAGGGAGGCTCTCGACCGCGTCCGGACCGTGTGAGTCCGTTCAAGGCATCTCGAAGCGAAGGCCTGCGCCTTCGAAACGGCGTAGGTTGCATTCTGTAGAAGGGAGGGGGATGACTTCGACGGGATGGGCCCAGAAGCGCGAAGAGGTGCGAGGGTGCCGCCAGGTGAGCACGCCCGCGGGACCGATGCGAGTCGGAAGGAGCGGCGATGACGGGTGATGTGCCCAAGCTCGCCATGGTTGGTGTGGGCACCATGGGTCGGGCCATGGCGGGGAGCGCCCTCCGGGCGGGCATCCCGACCGTCGTATGGAATCGCGACCCTGCGCCCGCTGAGATGCTGGCGGATCAGGGCGCTGAGGTCGCGCCATCGGTCGTCAACGCCGTCCGGGATGTCGATGTGGTGATCACCATGGTCACCGACGCGGACGCCGTCGTGTCCATCGCCACCGAACAGCAGCTACTGGCGGGTCTCCCCGAGGGTGCGGTCTGGGCGCAGATGAGCACCATAGGTATCGAGGGCACCGAGCGCGTGGCCGCGCTGGCGAGGAGCCAACGCCCGGACGTGAGCTTTGTTGACGCCCCCGTGTCCGGCAGCAAGGTGCCGGCCGAACAGGGCAAGCTGTTGATCTTCGCCTCCGGTGCAGAAGAGGCGAGGGCGCGCGTGGGGCCGGTGTTCGACGCCATCGGTCAGCGGACGATCTGGTTGGGGTCAGCCGGTAACGGATCCCGCATGAAGCTCGTGAACAACACGCTCCTGGCCTTCACCGCCGAGGGGGTCGCCAATTCGCTGGCCCTTGCGCACCGATTGGGGCTCGAGACGGCCTCCGTCGTCGAGGCATTCCACGGCAGCCCGCTCCTGTCCCCATGGGAAGCGGGAAAGCTGGACCGCATCGCCAAGGGAGACTTCTCGGCCGAGTTCGCTCTGGCTCTCGCGCTCAAGGACGTTCACCTCGCCCTCTCGGCCGATGCCTCAGAGCGATTCCGAGTGTTTGCCGCGTTGGCGAAGGAGTGGGAGGAGATCGTCGACAGTGGCCGAGGTGGCGACGATGTCACAGTGGTCACACGCGCCCTCGAACAGTAAGCAGATCGGGTGCCGCTTGAAGGACGAGCGGGCTGGCGGAGAACGTGCCGGTCAACGCGACGAGAACGGCCGTCGCACCCTCAACCGGCGAACCTGCCGCGATCAGGGAGGGTGACCCCCAGCGAAGGCGACCCGGCGCTGGTCGAGGACCCGTAAGATACGTGCGGTCGGTATGAAGCTATCGTTCGACCGCCGAGGATACGTCCCCATCGCGACGCCTCCTCTTATGCTGTGTTGCCACAATGGCTGCGAGAGCGGCAGGAAGGACGGGGCCCACGCCTGGCGGCCGAGGAGCTGGCGGCGGAGAACCGGCTCGCGATCGGCGAGTGGAGCAAGGGGAGGCGACGCGTGCCGCACTGGTCCGCGCTGCTCAGCGGCTGTTCACCCGCAAGGGCTACGGAGCCACCGCCACCGAGGAGATCGTGCGGGCGGCCAAGGTCACCCGGGGCGCGCTGTACCACCACTTCAGCGACAAGGAAGAGCTGTTCCGCGCCGTCTTCGAGGCCACCGAGGCGCAGATGATGGAGCGGGTCCTCGCCGCCGCGGCCGACGTTCCGTCGCCATTGGCGCAGCTCCAGGTCGCGATCGACGCTTTCCTCGAGGCGTGCCTGGACGCGACACTGCGCCGGATCATCCTGCAGGAGGGCCCGGCCGTGCTGGGCTGGACGACGTGGCACGAGATCGACTCCCAGTACGCCTTCGGCGCCGTGTCGGCCGGCCTCGAGGTGGCGATGGACGCTGGCGAGCTCGAGCGCCAGCCGGTGGAGCCGCTGGCTCACCTGCTCGTCGGATCGCTCATGCAGGCGGGGATGGTCGTCGCCCGGGCCGAGGACCAGCGGGCCGCCAGCGCGGCGATCGGGCACGCGTTGCATCGGATGCTCGACGGTCTGCGCCCCGCGGCCGGTCGCACCCGCGCGGTCGGATCGCGCCGTCGGGTGTCGAGGTAGCCCGTGCGACACCAAGGGTCGTCGCGCACCTGACGCCTCGGCGATGAGCTCTGACTTCGACTTCGACCTGCGCGCCAGCTGCTGATGGCGGCACCGTCGGCGGGCTCGACGGTGGACCAACGGGCGCGGCGGCTCGTAGTGGCCCTGACGACGGCGGCATTTCTCGAATGGGCCGGCGCCACGGCCATCGTGCCCCTGCTGCCGCTGTTCCTCCGCGACCGCGGGGCCTCGGACTCACTGGTCGGTCTGGTGATGGGGGCGTTCTTCTTTGCCGGCGTCGTCACGCAATACCCCCTGGGCAAGTTGTCCGACCGGATCGGGCGTCGGCCGGTACTCATCTTCGGCCTCGTCTGCTACGCCGCCGCCTCCGTGGCATTCGCCGCTCCGGTGACCCCGGTCGTCTACGTCGTTCTCAGAGCGGTGCAGGGAGTAGGAGCCGGCGCCACTCTCGTCGTTGCGGCCGCGACGTTGTCCGAGAGCCTTCCCCCCGGCCGACGCGGGCGGGGCTTCGGGGCGCTCTTCGGTGGTCAGACGGCGGGCATGGCGGTGGGTCCACTGCTCGGCAGCCTGGGTGGCCCGGACGCCATGACGCCGGTGTTCATCGGCGCCGGCCTGGCGGCCCTGGCCGCGTGCGTGCCGGTGCTCGCCCAGGTCCCCCGACGGCCGCTGACGGAGCGGTCGGCAGGCGACGAGCATCGCCTGCCGTTGCGACAGCTCGTCACGAGCAGGGTCGTGCTCGGCGTCATGGTGGCCACCGCCTCGATCGGGGTGCTGACCGGCACCTACGAGGTCTGCTGGGGATTGCTCATGAGCTCGCGTGGGGCGAGCTCGTGGCAGATCGGCCTGTCATGGACCCTGTGGTCCATCCCGTTCGTGGCCGTGTCGGTGCCTGCGGGCAAGCTGGCCGACCGTCTTGACCGCCGATGGCTCACCGCCCTGGCCCTGCTGGCCTCGGCCGGATTCGCCGCCAGCTACCCCTTCGTTCCGACCGTCTCGCTGCTCATCGCTCTCGGCGCCGTCGAGGGATTGGCGGTGGCGACCTCCTATCCGGCACCGCTGTCGATGCTCGCCGACGGCGTGAAGCCGGGCGAGCTCGGTCGCGCCCAGGGCATGGTGAGCACGGCGGAGACCGCGGCGGTGGCAGTCTTCGCGTCGGTGAGCGGCGTCCTGTTCGCGATCAGTGCGTGGGTCGCGTTCGTCACCGCGGCGACTGCGATCGTGGTCGCGGTCGCCGTGCTCGCCGTCATCTGGGCTCCGGTCCAGGGGCGGGCGATGGCGGCCGCCTCGGAGCGGTCACAAATTGAGGCCGTCGAGGCCGAGGCGGCGTCCGCCTCCACCCGACGTCACTGACCAACCCGAGCCGGAGGGCCGTGGGCTCGAAGTGCCCCTACGGGCAGTACCCCACCTGGATCTGGGCGTCGGGGACGAGAGCCCCGTTTGGGTGACTTCGGCCGGCTTCAGCCCGGAATGTCCCTCTAGGCCGCTCGGACGCAGTCCATGGCCACGTCGATGAGCGGCTGCGCCTCGTTGACCTGGCGGGGGAGACGGCTGAGCAGGGTGGGGGCGAGCATCACGGCGAAGGCCTCCATCTCGTCCCGCTGCTCGTGCCGTAGGTGACTCCACCCGGGGTAGAGCATGTGCGCGAGCTCGTGCGAGAAGAGGCTCAGCAGCTCGTCCGGGTCGTCGAGGATCGACCCGTCGACGACTATGCCGTCGTCGTCCAGGAAGGGCACCGCCAGCCCGGCGATGCCGACGCGCATCGTCGGCATGGTGAACACCCGAAGGGGTCGGCCGGTCCGCTCGCCGAGGTCGCGACCGAGGTCCACGAGCTGCGGCGGAACGCCAGCCGAGAGCAACTCGGTCCACGTGTGCTCGGCAAGTTCTCCCCACCCCAACCGAGCCACGAGCGGGCTCTCGCTTGGCAGTGCCATGGATGCGTCCCAGTCGTTGCAGCTCAGGCGGCCAATTATGGGGTTGCCTATACCCGCTGGGATCGTGGAGAAACCGGGCCCCGGAAGAACTGGGTTCGGTCCCCCTGACTCGTGCGCGTCCACTGACGCGAGCGAAGTGGTCGAGCCGTGACCCCCGACCACTCCGCTTGCTCACTCACACCGCAGCGGGTGGAGACCCGAGGCGGCTACTTCCAACGGTACGCCGATGGAGGGGAAAGACCAAGAGGAAGCTTTTCGCTCGAATGGGGGGTACGGGGTACCCGGCTCTCACTACCCCAGCGGTTTGTCGGAATTGTGCCCCAGTGCCGGACCGAGGCGTGGGTCATCGTCAGCTGCCCGTCAGAAGTTCGTCAGGACTTCGTCAGATCTTGGTGCCATCGTCGCGACGAGGTACCAGAACGTGGATCGAGCTGGGTGCTCCATCCTGACGTGGGCGCACGAGGGGGCTGTCCGACACCGGTCGGCCGCCCCAGCGAAGGAGGGGACCGCCACATGGTGTTCGCACTGATCGGGTCGCTGGGCTTTCTGTTGGCGATGACGGTCGGATGGTCGTGGATCGAGAATCGCCGCGAGGACCACGAAATGGCCGAGCCCGTAGCGTCGACGCCCCGACTCGGCAGCGCGCCGCGATCGCGAGCGGTCCTCGTCGCCCGCACGGACAATCGAGACGCGCGACAAGCACGGCTGGCGGTGTCTCCGCGTTCGGAACGCATCGCTCGCCAGTAGCGCCGAGGTGTGGAAGTCGTGCACCGGGGGTAGGCCAGCGATGTTGCCGCTGGCCCTCTTCTTCCCCCCCGGGGCCGGTGGTTGACGGAAGGGTCGGGCGTCAGCGCAAGGTGGGTAATCTCACCGTTGCGTCTGGCGCTCGGCCCGACCGTTACCAGGCAGAGTCTTAGCCGCCGCGGCGGCCCAGCTACCGCCGAGCCTGCATGGCTCGCCCCCGCTGGAGGGCACGGCGGGCGCGCTGCTCGGGAGTGGGTGACCGCGACAACGGGTGACACTCCGCCGAGGGCGCCCTTCAGTGTCTCGGCGGTAGTCGTCCCGCTCACCCTTGGACGTTGCGCCCCAGATACAGGCTCAGTTAGGCGCTAAAGAGCGGGCGAGCGCCGCGGTTAACCAGCCATCGGGGTCGCTCGCCCCGGTGAAGCCAGGACTGCGACATCTATCCATTGATAATCAGTTGGCTTGGCGAGGAGCATCGGGGCCAGCTTGCAGGCGAAGCTCTCCATCTTCTCGTCGTCATCGGGTCCTGGGTCTTCCCAGTGGGGATGGAGCATGTAAGCCAGCTCGCGTGCCACGACCTCGCCAAGCCTGTGCCCGCCCGACGTGGCAAGAGAGGGGTCGAGCACGATCCCGTCGTCAGCCACGAACGGCAGCGCAAGACCGGCCACGCCAGCCTCCAGCATGGGCATAGTGAAGACTCGAACGGGACGCTCCCTGTAGTGACCGAGGTCCCGGGCCAGCGATTCCAGTTGCCTCGGCAGTCCCGCTCTGACAAGCCCGGGCCAGGTCCGCTCGACCATCTGCGCCCAGCCCAGCCCGACCAGTAGATGGCCGTCCACCCACTTCTCCATCGCTCTCCGAGCTTCTCTGGGGATAGTTCTATACCCCCAGGACCGGAGTGCGTACACGCCCGA
>DASXCO010000027.1 GCA_036491125.1 Acidimicrobiales bacterium
CCGGTGCCGTCACCCGCGCCTCGGCGGCCCGCCGCCGAGCCGCGGAAGAAGCGCTCGAAGATCCGTGCCCGAGCCTCCGCGGGTACGCCGGGCCCGGCGTCCTCGACGATCAGGCGCACCGTGTCGTCGGTCGCCTCCACGGCCAGCCTGGTCACACCGCCGGCGTACACGGCGGCGTTCTCGACCAGATTGACGACCACGCGCTCGATGCGCCGCTTGTCGACCGAGACCTGCAGACCGGCAACCTCGGGGGCGAGCTCCACCGGCAGGTTGCCGTTGCCCGACGCCTGGACGGCGTGCTGCACCAGCTCATCGACGCGGACGTCGTCGAGCGACAGCTCGGCCGATCCGGTGTCGAAGCGGGAGATCTCGAGCAGGTCCGTGACCATGCGCTGGAAGCGCCGCAGCTCTGCGGCCAGCAGATCGACGGCCTGTTGCGACCGGTCGGGTAGCTCCTGGCGCCGGGCCTCCAGCACGCCGATCGACGTCGAGAGGGTCGTCAGAGGCGAGCGGAGCTCGTGGCTCACGTCCGAGGTGAAGCGCGCCTCGCGCTCGATCCGCTCCTGGAGCCGGTCGGCCATGCGGTTGAAGGAGGAGGCCAGGGTGGCCAGGTCGGCCTCGTCGAAGGTCTCGAGGCGGGTATCGAGGCGCCCGCCGGCGATGGCCACGGCGGCCTGGGCCACGTCGCCGAGCGGACGCAGCGCCCTCCCGCTCGCCCAGCGCCCGATCACGATCCCCGCGAGGGTGATGGCGACCGAGCCAGCGGCGAGGGTGAGGGCCAGGATCCGCAGGGTGTGATCGAGCTCCTGGAGGGAGAACACCTCGAAATAGGCCGATCCGACGACCGGGATCGGGATGCCCACTCCCATCTGCAGCGAACCAGCCAGGTTGAAACGTTGACTGGCGGGCGCGCCCCCGATGACCTGGCTGCGGAGGTGGGCGGGGATGGCATCCCGACCGACAGTGAGCGAGGTGGCGAACCACCGGCCGCGGTCGTAGAGGACCGAGCGCGACCCAGGGACGGTGTCGAGGGACGCCAGGAGGGGCGGGATGTCCGGCTGGGTCGACTGCAGCGCGGCGCGCACGAGATTGGCGTTCACGTAGGCCTGGCGCAGCACGGCGGTCTGCCGCTCGTGCAGGAAGTACTGGCGGGCGGTGAAGTAGGTCAGGGTTGACAGGGCCACCGATAGGGCAAGGGCGCCAAGGGCGAAGGCGGCGGTGACCCTCGACCTGACTCCCAGTCGGCGGTGCCGCCTCGGCATCTCAGGCAACCAGCCTGTCAGGACACCAGCTTGTAGCCGAGCCCCCGCACGGTCACCACGTGACGGGGGTTGGCGGGGTCGGGCTCGATCTTGGTCCGCAGCCGACGGATGTGCACATCGACCAGTCGCCCGTCACCGAAGTAGTCGTAGCCCCACACCCGCTCGAGGAGCTGCTCCCGGCTGAACACCTTGCCCGGGCTGCCCGCCAGCTCGCAGAGGAGGTGGAACTCGGTCCGCGTCAGGTGGATCTCCTCGTCGCCCCGTCGCACGGCCCCCTCCTCGGGGACCACCACCACGTCCCCGAACTCCATGGCCGGCGACCCGCCGTTGCCCGCACGCACCCGACGCAGCAGGGCACGGATGCGGGCGGCCAGCTCCTTGGCGACGAACGGCTTGGTCACGTAGTCGTCGGCTCCGGCCTCCAGACCGGCGACCACGTCGTGGGTGTCCGAGCGGGCAGTGACCACGAGCACCGGCACCGAGCTCACCCGCCTGAGCGCCCGGCAGCACTCGAGGCCGTCGATGCCGGGCAGCATGAGGTCGATGAGCACCAGGTCGGCCGGCCGCTGGGCGAACCTCTCCAGACCGTCCTCGCCGGTTCCAGCCTCGTCGATCTCGTAGCCCTCGTCCTCCAGGGCGAGTCGCATCGACGCTCGAATTCGTTCGTCGTCCTCGACGAGCAGGAGGCGGCTGGCCACACGGAAATGTTCCCGCATCGGCACACCCCCTGTCAGCCCATCCCCCCAGGTCGGTGACACCGCTGAGTGGCGCCGCTGGCGCAGGATCGTCACCCAACCGCAACGGCCCCCCACTCGCCGTCGGGTCGGTTAGGGGGGATGATGGGGCCCATGGTCGCACGAGGGCGCCAGCGCTGGTCCCGGCCCGGGACCGTCGTGATCGAGTCGTGCAACAGCACGTGGCTGTTCGACCCGGCCCAGCGACTCTTCTGCCGGGTGCCGCGGGGCACCGCCATCGAGGTGCCGCCGCCCCCGAGTCGCTGGGAGCCCTTTTTCGCCCTGGACGTCGACCCCAACTCGGAGGCGTTCGTGGTGACGCTCAACGAGGCGGGTACCCGCCTGCTCCGCTCGTGGCGACACGTCGAGCGCTGCGCCCAGTGCGGTGGTGAGGGCACCGCCCAGCTCTACCTCGACCCCATCGCTCCCGGCGCCGGCTGAGGGTCCGATCCGATCGCGGGCGCGGCCGATCCTCATGGTTTCAGGTCCGGTGAGCGGCGTGAGCGGCGCTTCGTTGCATGGCAATTGACCCGGTGACGTCGAGCACGCCGCGCGCCACGAGGTAGATCCCGAGGACGGCAGCCAAGGTCAGCAGTCCGATGCCAGGCCAGCTCACGACGATGATGCCCGCCACCAGATCGGCGATTCCCCGGAGCACATCAAGCGACCGGTCGGGGCTGGCCGTCACTGCGGTCACGAGCGCAGCAACCGCCGAGATCAGCAGGTAGATGCCGAAGACCAGGCCGATGACCGTGACGCCCCGCAGCGGTCGGGTCACGACGAGCACGCCGGCGACGATGCCCAGAAGGCCGAGGACGACACGCAACGGAGCGCCATCCTCGTGGAGCGTCTCCAACCCCCCTATCAGCTGCATGGCACCCCAGAACACGAGATAGGCGCCCAGGGCGATGCTGACCACGGCAATGGTCCGACCGGGGTTGGTGAGCACGAAGATCCCCGCCAGGGTGCCGATGATCCCGCCGATGAACGAGACCCACCAGTACCGGCGAAGCAGCTCCGCCGTCGCGAGCTCACGGCCCTCGATGAGGGGCGGATCCAGATCCGCGGGCCGGAGGGGGGCGGCCGGGGATGATATCGGTCGGGGGAGTGGTGCCATCTGGTCGTTTCGGTTGCGTAATGATGCCCGGCCTGTCCGGACCGTTGTCAAGCAGGGCCCGGCGCCGGGCCTGGTGGCCCGCAGTGCTTGCCCGGGCGGCCGCCAGCCGCCAACATCACCTCGGGAGCACGATCGAGGGGGGACGAGATGACAATCGCGAGCGACGGCGAGGCCCGCATCGGCCGGGCGCGCACGCTGTTGGAGCAGTGCGGTGTCGAGGCCGCGGGATTGAGCGAGCACGAGCTCGTTGCCCGCGCTGAGCACATTGCCGATGCGGCGGCCCGCTACCAGGCGGGCTCGTCGATGGTCGAGATGTGGGACCGCCACCTGGCGAGCGAGTTCGGCGCCCATGACGTGGACGCCACCATGGACACCATGGTCGGCGATCCCTACCTGCTGCACGTCCCCGTCATCACTGGCGACACGGGCCGTGCCGGAGTCCGGCGGTTCTACTCCGACCACTTCATTCCCAAGATCCCGGCCGACTGGGAGATCACCGAGATCTCGCGGACGGTCGGCGCCGACCAGATCGTCGACGAGATGGTCGCGACGTTCACCCATGACACCGAGGTCGACTTTCTCCTACCCGGCGTGCCACCGAGCGGCAGGCACGTCGAGGTACCGATCGTGGCCATCGGCGCCTTTCGAGGCGACGAGGTGCGCTACGAGCACATCTACTGGGATCAGGCCTCGGTGCTCGTCCAGATCGGGTTGCTGGACCAGGCCGGTCTGCCCGTCGCCGGCGTCGAGCAGACGCGGAAGCTGCTCGACGACACCGGCCCCTTCAACGCCCTGATCGGCGCTTCGGGCCGAGGTACGGTGCCGTGACGGATCCCCGGGAACCGTATCCCGGGGACGCGTATCCCAGGGACCCACACCCGCGGGATCCCCGGGACGCATCCATGGCCACCCAGCTGAACCGGCGCTACGAGTACTACCCGGGCGAGGCGACATTGGGCGCGCCGCCGGTGACCATTCACCGGCCCTGGTCGCTGGGGATGCTGATCGCCGGGATCGGGGCGATCCTGGTGGGGGCCTGGGCCGGCATCGTCGTCTTCATCGGACCGAAGTTCGGCTACACCCTGGGTTCATCGGTGGCGTGGCAGCTGACGTCCGACCACGTCTACCTGCAGCTGGCGCCGGGAGCGGCCGGTGTCCTTGCCGGGCTCATCTTCCTCGGCTTCGTACCTGGCCGGGAGAGGTCGCCCTTCTTGCGGGTTCTGGTGGTGGCCGCCGGGCTGTTGGCCGCGGCCGCTGGTGCCTGGCTGGTCATCGGACCGGACGCGTACACCGTCGTCCGCCATGTCGGCGCCAACGGGCGCACCTTGCCGACCAGGTCGCTGGCGAGCTTCGTCACCCAGGTCGGCTATTACCTCGGGCCCGGCGTGCTGCTGGCCGTCTTCGGGGGGATGGCGCTCAGCATCGGGCCCCACCGCTGCGGCCGGGGCGGAGGCTGAGCCGTCGGCGACTGAGACGCCGCCGCCTCCGGGGTCAGCCGCCCACGAGGACGCCCTGGTCCACCTGCTCCTGGAGGCGCTGATTGACCTTGCGCTTGATCCGCTGGAGGGAGTTGTCGATCGACTTGACGTGGCGCCCCAGCCGCTCGCTGATGTCCTGGTACGAGTTACCCTCCACGTACAGGCGAAGCACGTCGACCTCGAGAGCGGTCAGCAGGTCCGCCATGCAGCGGCGGGCCTCGTCCAGGCCCTCCTTGCTGACGAGCTGGTCGGCAGGATCGCTGGCGGAGTCGGGGCCGAGCAGCTTGTCCACGGAGCGCTCGCCCTCGTCGTCGGGCCGAGCCGCCGAGATGGAGACGTACTGGTTGAGGGGTTGCTGCTTGTGGCGGGTGGCGGTCTTGATGGCCGTGACGATCTGTCGGGTGATGCACAGCTCGGCGAAGGCTCGGAAGGAGGCTTGGCGGTCGGCTCGGAAGTCCCGTGCCGCTTTGTACAGCCCGATCAGCGCCTCCTGCTCCACGTCGTCGGCGTCCGAGCCGACGAGGAAGTAGCTCCTCGCCTTGCGGCGGGCGAAGCTCCGGTAGCGGCGGAGGAGGGTATCGATCGCCTCTCCGTCGCCAGCGTGGAATCTGGCCACGAGCTCCTGATCGGACAGCTCGGTGTGGCAGCGCCGATCCGTACTTGCCGACATGTCCCCTCCTGCAGGTTCCTTCTTGTACTTCTTGCTTGAGTTTGACGGTGCCCTGACTAGATCGTACTAGCCAGTACCTCTCCACTAGTGCCGGCCGTCACACCTCCTGGGCCCGGCCCCGGCAAAACCGCGTTCTCCTTCCGAAAGCGGACAGCTCTACGCCGGATCAGGCAGGGAGAGAGAGCGGCAGGATGGCTTCTGGCGTCAGATGCCCAGTACCTGTGGACCAGACCGGACCACGGCGGGGGTCCGTCCGGACGTCAGACGCGCAGGTTCTCGATCGAGCTGCGTAGGCGCGACAGCTCGCCGAGGGTGTCATCGCGCAGCTCCTCGAGCTGGTCGAACTCGCGACGAAGCTCGTCGATGTGGACCATGGAGCCGTCCATCACGGCGCGAATCCGCTCTTCCGCCGCGGCGTCAGCCGTCTGCGTGAAGTGGTCGAGCTGTTGGCGCGCCTCGCGCACGGCGCGGGCAGCGTCGTGACGATCGAGTCGAGCCTCGCGGGCGAGCTCCTCGGCCCTGACGTGGGCCTCCTCCACGATCTCGGTGGCGAGCTGCTCCGCCTTGGCTCGTTCTTCGTCGGCTTCCTCGAGCAGCTGGCTGACGTGTTGGCGGGTGTCGTGCAGGTCCCGGGTGGCCTCTTCCCGGTCGAGCTCGGCCTGGCGGGCCGCCACTGACGTGACCCGATCAGCCTCGGCCCGCTCCGTCTCGGCGTCCTCGAGCAGCTGGCCGATGTGCTCACGAGTGTCACGCAGGTCGCGAGCGGCCTCGTCCCGGTCGAGTTGGGCCTGCTCCAGCATCGTTGCCGCCGCCAGCTCCGTCTCCGCCCGGTGGGCTTCGGCGGCATCGGTCACCTCAGCGGCGCGCCGGCGGGACTCCTCTAGGAGCGCGGCGGCGGCATCCTCCGCATCCGCCCGCTCCGCCCTCGCCTCGTCGAGGAGCTTGGCCGCGTGCTCCCGCTCGTTCCGGCTCTCATCGGCCATCTGGGCCGTCTGCGCCCTCGCCCGCTCGGACAGCTCCTCGGCGGTGGCCTGCGCACCGTCGACGAGCTCCGTCGCTTCCCTGTGGGCCGCCTCGGTGGTCTCGGTGGCGACCCGCGCCGCCTCGGCCCGCTCGGCTCGACCGTCCCGGAGCAGCTGACCGGCCCCTTCCCGCTCCCGGGAGGCATCCTCGCGGTCGAGACGCGCTTCCTCCCTGAGCTGGTGGGCCTGCTCATGAGCCTCTTCGATCGTCGCCTCGGCGTGCAGCCGGGCGTCCTCGAGGGTCCGGGCGGCCTCGCCCCGGTCCCGCTGCGCCCCCTCGACCTCGGCGGTGACCCTTTCCCTGAGCTCCTGCGATGCGTCCCACGCTTCCCTGATGATCTGGTCGGCCCGATCTCCCAACCATCGCACCGAGGGCGGGGGGGCGTCACCGAGCCGTTGTTCGAGCTCGGCCAGCTTCGTCTCGAGTCCATGGACCCGACGGCCCGCCGTGGCCGCCCTGGCGTCCGCAGCCTCGACCTGCGACTGCGCCTGGCCGGCCCAGCGTTCGTACTCGGCGAGATAAGCCTCCACCTGGGTGCGGTCGTAGCCGCGCACCACGACGGCGAACCTGGGTCGCTCGGCAGCGTTGTCGGTCATCAGCCCTTTGTCGTTCTATCCGTGCCGGAGGGGTGGCGCCGACCTCGCCGGATTCTCGGGTCGACCGGGTTGCGATTCTCCGGAGACCCCACCTCGACCTTCCCCCAATCGGCGCTTGGCATTCCCCCAATTGGTGCCCATTGTCTTCTAGGCACCGGCGCCTCCTTCCTTCCAGCCTCCTCGGCGGGTCCAGGAGCGGGTCGATTGAGCTACCCGGCGCCGACCGTGGCACACGCCATCAAGGCCAAGCATGGACGCCGCAATCGGCAGAACCGGGCTCGGGCGCGTCTACTCCCAGCTATTCGCTAGACGGAGCATAGCCAGTAGCTGCGCCCACCAGTGAATCTGGCCGGCGGCTCGGGCTGCAGGCACGGGGTCAGCCCGCAATGGCGGGAGATGGCGTCGGGGGTTCTACGCCCGACCGCTGTGGGTCTGACCGGGGTTGGTGACCCACGCGAACGCCTCGGCCAGGTCCAGGATCTCCCGGGCGCCGACGACCTGTGTCCCTTGCGTCAGGAGCTGCTCGAGGATGGCTCGCCTGACGCTGGCTTCGAGCACGTGCGACTCGACGGCCAGCGCACGAATCCGCTCTGTAGTCTCCTCATCGATGTCCATGTTCTCCCTTGAATGTGTCCCTGCAGGCGACTCGATCGTGTCGTGATGCCCACTTGTCGCTAGCTCCCAGCTGCAAGTTGACCAGCACCGCTGTGCGGGTCGAGTCCGCCGCGACGGAGGGTCGCGCCCTCCGTCCTCGGACGGTCCCTTAGGTGAAGATGCCCTGTCGGAGGACCGTGGCGATGGCATGGGCGCGGTCGTTGACGCCGAGTTTGCGGTAGATGGAGCGCAGGTGGGTTTTCACGGTCTCTTCGCCGACGACGAGTTGGGCGGCGATGAGTCGGTTGCTCAATCCTTCGACGAGAAGACCGAGCACCTGGCTCTCCCGCTGGCTCAATCCGAGCTGACTGCCGGGCCACCCCTGGTTGTCGCCGAGATGCGCGGCGTGCTTGGCGATGCGCGTCGCCATGGTCGGGTCCACGATCACCTGTCCGTTGGCGACGAGCACGAGGTGGTCCGCGAGCTGCGCAGCGCTCTGCGATTTGAGCAGGTACCCGGAGACACCGAGTCGCAGGGCATCGAACAGCCGGCGCTCGTCGCTGTCGTCGGTGAAGATCACCACCCGGAATGGTGGCTTCTCGCCCACGAGCTCCGCGGCCAGCTCGAGACCGCTGGTGTGGTGGAGCGTCGTGTCGAGCAGCACGACGTCAGCGCTGAGGCCGAGCGCCTTGGTGAGCACGTCTTCGGTGACGAGCGCCACGCCGACGACGTTGACCTGGTCGGCGTGCCGAGCGAGCATGGCCTGGAGTCCCACGACGATGATCTCGTCGTCGTCGACCAGGACCACCCGGACAGGCGCTTCTGCGTTGGTGGAGTCGTCATTCATAGCCAGGCTCGTGGAGCCTGTGACGACCGTACTTACGGGCCCCCTCGGCGGCTAGAGGAGTTCTTTCACCTCGAGTAGTGAGCTGCGTCCCCCGTTGACCTTCACCCGTTGTGAGGAGACGACGTCCTTTCCCAATACCTCCTTTGCCATCGATCGCCTCCCGACTAGTCGGGGACGTCCTTGGAGGATTCGAACGATTCGGACTTGCTAGTCCCGATCGCGGCCGCCAGGCTCGGCGACCAGCGGCGTCCGACTCTCGCCGGGCAGTCCGCTGACCTCGGCGGGAGCACGCGCGACAGTCGGCGTGAGCTCTTGCGTGGCGAGTGCCCACCGAGCGATCTGAGCTCTGGGCGCCCACCACACATTCGGCCGTTGGCGAGCCCAGCTGAGGAAGCGGTCGATCACCCGCACTCGCGATGCGTGACCGGAGATCCGGTCGTGCAAGGAGATCGACATCATCCGCCTCCGCCGAGCTCCCTCCTCGTAGAGCTGATCGAACTCATCGCAGAGCTGCTGTTCGTAGGCGTCCGGCGAGAATCCTGAGAAGTCGAAGGACGCGATGTCGTTCATGTGCACCGTGTACGGCACGGTGACGAAGGCCTTTCCGGCGATGTGCTGGATGAACGGCTCGTCGCCCGACAGGTCGTCGATGTGGTAGGTGAAACCGAGCTGCTGAAGCAGCTCGAGGGTGTGGACGCTCCCGCGCATCCAGTAGTTGTTGTAGCCCACTGGCCTCGTCCCGGTGGCCCGCTCGATCGATCGGACGCTGTCTTCGATCCAGGCGCGCTCCTCCTCGGGAGGGAGGAGGTACTGATTTGCCCAATGTCGACCGTGGGCCGCAGCTTCATGGCCGCGGCGCACGATCTCGAGGGCGAGCTCGGGGTGCCGGTCGACGGCTTCGCCGATCATGAAGGATGTGATCTGCACGTCGTGCTTGTCGAAGAGCTCGAGCATGCGGGGAATTCCTTCACGCACGCCGTAGTCGTAGAAGGAGTTCTGCACCAGGTCGGGATAGCCTGGCTCGATCGGTTCGGTGACCGGTCCCGGCGCGCCTGAGCGAGGCTGCCCGCCGGCCTCGAACTGCATGGAGATGGTCACGGCCAGCTGAGCATTGTCGGGCCAGAACCCAGGATTTGCGGTCATCTCGTCCGCCCTTAGGATCGGTGCGTCCGCATGGCTGGAATGACGCGGACGTCTCCCTGTAGCTGGAACACCAGGTTGTGGATGTCGGCCGACGCGATGGCACGCAGGGTGGAAAGCTCCGCCACCGCCTGGTCCGCGTCGAACACGTTGAGCGGCCAGTCGCCCGCCGTGCCGCCCTGTAGGTGCGGATGGTGAAAGCTTGCGCCGTAGGCAGCGCGGATGACGATGGGGTCGATGCCGGCGGCCTGCTGCTCTGGCCACGAGAGTGTCCAAGCGGCATTCACGCCCCCGTCGGCTGAGCGTCGGACGCCTGTCGCCTTCAGCTCACCCGTGTCGAGCAGCACATCCCTGTTGAGCTCTGTGAGCGCTTGCCGGGCGGGCGGATCGAGTAGCGCGACGGCTTGGCCAAAAAGGCGTTCCTTGTCCCGCCGGGAGCTGGCGCCCCCGTGGGTGCCGTCTCGCAGATCGGCGAAATGCCGTAATAGTGGTGCGGTGTACCGCGGGGCGGCGGTGTCCATCTTCGCGTTGTCCGAATTGTCGACTTCCGCTCCTTGGGACACTGTTGCTCCTTTGCCAGGTGGTGACGACATGATGGCTCGGCTCCCTCGGCGTTCGCACCGGGGCATCCCCCGGAGAGACCCCCCCGACTTTCGAGTCGGCGCAACGTCCAAGTGCCGCCGCTCAGCGGTCGCCCGGGCGATGGAGGCAAGGGCGGGCTACCGTGAGCCGTGATGGGGGGTGTGGGCGAGCCCGGTGACGTGTTGCTCGAGCGTGACCGAGAGCTGGAGCGGATCGGGCGGTGTCTGAAGCGGGCGCAGGAGGGCCGGGGGAGCGCGCTCGTCGTCGAGGGGCCGGCCGGAATCGGCAAGACCGCTCTGCTGGCACGCGCTCGCGACACCGCTCAGGACGAGGGCATGCGGGTGTTGCGGGCGCGTGGCGCCGAGCTGGAGCGAGAGTTCGCCTTCAGCGTGGTGCGCCAGCTGGTCGAGCCAGTACTGGCGGGGGCGTCGGAACCAGAGCGTTCCTCCCTCCTGGACGGGCCTTCCGCTGTGGCGGCACGACTGCTGGGCCTCCCGGGTCTGGCCGAGGGAGTACCTGTGGCGCCGCCGGTCGCCCCCGACCCGTCCTTCGCTGCACTGCACGGTCTGTACTGGCTCTGCGTCAACCTGGCGGCCGAGCGCCCTATGGCTCTGGTGGTGGATGACGCGCAGTGGGCGGACCGCGCGTCGCTGCGTTTTCTGGCCTTCCTGCTGCCCCGTCTCGAGGAGCTGCCCGTGGCGGTGCTCATGGGGGCTCGCCCACACGAGGCGGGAGAGAGTCGGGAGCTGCTGGCTACGGTGGCGATGGACCCCGGCACCGAGTTGGTAAGGCTGAGACCACTGACCACAGCAGGGGTCGCCAGGCTCGTGGCCGCGGGCTTGGGAGCTGAGCCGGACGACGACTTCGCGGCGGCGTGCCGGGAGGCGACGGGGGGCATGCCGTTTCTGGTCGGCACGCTCGTCGAGGCCCTGCGCGAGGGGCGGATCTCCCCGGTCGCCGCCTCGGCAGGAAAGGTCCGCGGTCTCGCCATCGCCACCCTGAGCCGCTGGGCGACACGGCGGCTCGGGCAGCTGGGTCCCGACGCCGCCAGGCTCGCCCGGTCGGTGGCGGTTCTGGAGCGGGCTGAGCTTGCCAGTGGCGCCCGACTGGCCGGACTGGGACCTGCGGAGGCGGCCGGGGCGGTCGAGCTCCTTGTCAGGGCCGGGGTACTGGAGGAGGGGCCGCTTTCCTTCGCCCACCCCCTTCTGCGCGGCGCTGTCTATAGCGAGATCGCGGCCACCGAGCTCGCCGAGGCGCACGGGCGCGCCGCGAGGCTGCTGGCCGAAAGTCACGAGAGCGCTGGCCGGGTGGCTGAGCACCTGCTGGCGACCGCGCGGGCGGGTGACGGCTGGGTGGTCGGGCAGCTGCGGGCAGCCGCGGGGGAGGCGGCCGCAGCGGGCGCGCCCGAGTCGGCGGCCACCTATCTGCGCCGAGCCCTCGCCGAGCCGCCAGTACCCGAGGCGAAAGCAGCCATTCTGCTCGAGCTGGGCCTGGCCGAGTTCAGCGCCGGTCAGCCGACCTGGCGGGACCATCTCGAAGAAGCGGTGGATTCGGCGCAGCACGATACGACCCGAATCGCCGCCGCGCTCCTGCTCGCCAGCGCGCTGGGTTTCCACCTGAGGCTGGCCGAGGCGGTCGATGTATGCGATCGCGTCGCTGCGCGCCTGGATGGGCGCGAACCCGAGGCCCAGATGGTGCTCGAGGCCTTGGCGGTCGCCTGCGGGTTGCTCGACGCCGCCATTGCACCGTCTCTGGCTGATCGAGCTCGTGCCCTCCTCGAGCGGGTCAGCGAGGACAGCGCGCCTCGCTTCGCATTGGCAGTAGCGGGGTTCGTGGCTGCGACTGCAAACGAGCGGGCCGAGCGGGCGTCCGACTTGGCACGCCGGGCGGTCAACGCCGGCCCGCGGCCGCTGCCCGATCTTGGCGAACCGCCGTGGTTCCCCATCGCCACGGTTGCGCTGTTCTGGGCGGAGCAGTACGACGAGGCACAGGTCCTCAACGACGCCGCCGCGGCCGAGGCGCGCGCTGCCGCCGACGGGCTGCTCCTACCCGCGGTCTTGGCTCAACGGGCCTGGCTCGCGGCTCGGCGTAGCGATCCCACCGCAGCCGAGGCTGATGCGCGCGCCCTCCTCGAGGCTCGGGGCCTGTCCGCTCCGCCGCTCTACCGTTTGTTGGCTACGGGCGTACTCGTCGACGCCCTGGTCGAGCGGGGCGAGCTGGACCAGGCCGAGGGCGCCCTCGAGTCGACTGCCGATCTCCACAGCACCTCCCAGGCAGCTGGGGTTCTTCGCCACGCCCGGGGCCGCCTCCGGTTCGCTCAGCGGCACCTCGGTGTGGCGCTCGACGACTTCCGCGCCGCCGGGGAGATCGCCACCCGGACACAAGCACTCAGCCCGTGCTACCTGCCGTGGCGCTCCGACGCCGCCTTGGCGGAGCTGGCTCTCGGTGACACCGAAGCGGCCCGACGGTTGAGCAAGGAAGAGCTGGAGCTGGCCCGCGCCTTCGGCGCCCCCCGCGCTCTCGGCGTGGCGCTGCGGGCCGCCGGTCTCGTGGCCGGAGGTCAGCGCGGCGAGGCCCTGCTACGCGAAGCGATCGAGGTGCTTGGTCGTCCCGACGACCGCCTGGAGCAGGCCCGCGCCCGAGCGGACCTGGGCGCCGTGCTACGCCGGAGCAACCGTCGGGTCGAGGCCCGAGACATGCTTCGCCGTGCAGTCGAGGCGGCGCACCGCGTCGGTGCCGTACCGCTCGCCAGCCGGGCAGAGACCGAGCTTCGCGCCACAGGCGCCAAGCCGCGACGGGTCATGCTCACCGGCCTCGAGGCTCTGACCGCCAGCGAGCGCCGCATCGCCGAGCTGGCCGCGGAGGGCCTCACCAACGCTCAAATCGCCCAAGCGCTGTTCGTCACAGCTCGCACCGTCGAGGGCCACTTGACCAATGTGTTCCTCAAGCTCGACGTCAGGGCACGCACGGAGCTAGGAGCGGCACTGGCTGCTCCGACCCGAGCGGTGCCCGCCTGATCGCACGGCGTCGCCCCGAAAAGTCAAGGGGACCAGTCAGGGGGATCCACGGTGCGAAGACGGATGCGGCGGACGGAGGATGATCTCGGAGGCAATCCGCGCTCCATTAGGAGGCTGTGGTGTGGCACCGGAGGAAACCCGCAGAAGCCACCTCAGACTTCCGGGAGCTCTGTACCGAGGCAGAGGCGTTCCTGGGTGGGACCTATGCCGAGTACCTCGAGTCGCTCGGTCGAAAAGTCCCCAGCTGGGCGTGGATGAACTTGGTTGCCCACGGCACAGAGGCCGACATCTCTGCGGTCGCCCGAAGCGACAACCATTGGGACGAATCGGCCATTTGGAGCACCGGTTGGCACCGGATGGTCTCCTTCCTGGCTGCCGACCTGTTGACCCTGGCCCGAACAACGGATCAGACCGTGTCGGCTCTCCAGCGTGAAGTCCTCGTCCCGCTGGAGCTCGATCTGGCGAGAGAGCACTACGGGCGACGGCTAGGTGCCGCACAGTTGGTGAGCGTTGTCCTGGCAGCCCTCCATGGCCATCCGAGCGCCAGCGGATAGGAGAAGGAACTCGGTGCACACGATCCGTCCCCCTCGGCTCGATCTGTCGAGAGCGGGAACCCGTGCTTAGGGTGGATGTCACAGATGTATCCGACGTGGCCGTGTGCCACGTCGCCGGTGACCTGGACGGGACGACGGCGTCGCGCTTCAGGCGGGCCTTTGTGCCCTGCGTCGGACCGCCCCGGTTGGTTATCGACCTGTCGGAAATGGTCTTCATCGACGGCGCAGGTCTTACAGCTCTCGTCGGAAGCATCCGGCGGGCCCGCGAGCTATCCACCGAGGTTGCTGTTTCATGTGATCGAGCTTGTCTTCGCACGGTGCTCGAGCACGTCGGCTTGACTCTGATTGTCAGGGTGTCTGACCGGATCGAGGACGCTCTGGCCGAGGTGCGCTCGGCCTCTGTCCTGCGTCGGCCGTCCGAATAAGCCTCCCCCCTGAGGCGCCAGCCACACTCGTTCGACAAGTCAGGGGGGTCTACCAGGGGGTCGCCCCGGTGCGAATAGGCGGGCAGCGGATCAATGATCGCTTATGCCGCTTACCAAGGAGCGATCATGATTCGCAACAGAGCTACTGCGGTCCTTGCCAGCACGGCGGCGGTGCCGCTCATCGCCCTGACCGCCGCCGCTTGTAGTAGCGGCGGTGGGGGTGCCAGCGCATCGCCGACTCCCGCCAAGACGACCACCGGGCAGCCGGCCACGGTCGGGGTTGCCAACAGCGGCTTGGGCCAGATCCTCGTCGACTCCCAGGGACGCACCCTCTATCTGTTCCAGAAGGACTCGGGGACGACCAGCGCCTGCACCGGCGCCTGCGCCACCGCCTGGCCTCCGCTCCGGGCGAGCGGCCAGCCCACAGCCGGTAGCGGGGCGAACTCCTCGCTGCTCGGGACGACACAGCGGTCCGACGGGAATCCGCAGGTGACCTACAACGGCCGCCCCGTCTACACCTTCACCGGCGACCAGAAGGCCGGTGCCACCAACGGCCAGGGCGTGAACGCCTTCGGCGCCAGCTGGTTTGCGCTGACCTCGGCCGGGAACCAGGCCGCGGGCCAGTCATCGGGTGGCGGCAGCTCGAGCTCGGGCGGCGCCAGTGGCTACTAACCCGGCATTCCTGGCTGGCGTAGGCACCTCCGTGTTGGCGATCGTCGCCCTCGCTCGCCAGCGGCGGGCCCTGGTGCCCGCCCGAGTTGTCAGCGACCACCGCGACCGGCGTCCGAGACGCTCGTCTCCTCTTGACGAAAGGCAGTGACCATGCAGACTTCCGACCTCCTACGCGATCGCCGCCGACGTGGTCCAACAACAGCTGAGCGCATCACGGCCAAGCGACTGCTCGACTACAGCGCCGCCGGACCGACGGGCTCCAGGTCACGACGGGCAGTACTCACGCTCGCTGTGGTCGTCGGGGCGGCGCTGGTCGCCACTACCGGCGCCATCCACCTGCACCTGTGGGCCAGTGGCTACCGGACCATACCCACCATCGGCCCGCTCTTCCTCTTCCAGGGCATCGCCGGTGCGGTCCTTGCTGTGGTCCTCGTTGTCTGGCGACGCCTGCTGACAGTGGTGGCGGCAGCCGGCTTCATGATCGCCACCATCGGCGGGCTCCTGCTCAGTGTCTATGTCGGGCTGTTCGGTTTCACGGACACCCTGGCGGCTCCCTTCGCCGGCATGTCCCTGGGGGTAGAAAGTGCGGGCGCCGTCGTCCTGGGAGCGATCGCCATCACGCTCGTACTTGGGCAGTTCGAGAGTGACAAGTGAGGCGCCACGCCATGCGATCGGCCAGCGGTGCGCCGGGATTGTTATCCCGAGCCCGGTTCGTTGCCTAACCCGGTGAGGCCGAGATGGAGGAGTGCCGGGATCTAGCACTCCGCCCCATTGGCTTGTTCGTGCTCGGCCCGGACGTTGTGGTTATGGGTGCAAGCGCCATGTCAACGAAGCGCTCAGCTGAAGGAGTCAACGCAGTGTCCCGATGAGCGACTACGACCTTGCGCCTGACTGCTGGCGTGGGGCTCGCTATGACACAGCCCAGCCGACTTGCCAAATCCGCTAGCGGTCTCGGCAGGAGGGTTGCTCCCGCTCCAGCCAGGACCAGGGGCAGCAACGCCTCTCGCTGGGCGGTGACGACGGCGACGTTGGGGGCCAGGCCAGCGGTGGTGAACGCCTCGTCGAGGAGGCGGCGGGTGGAGGTCTCGGGCGGACCAGCCACCAACGGCATCCCCGCCAGACGTCGGAGGGGGAGGGGCGACCGGGCGTCGGACCCCGGGGGCAGCACCATGAGGAAATCCTGGTCGCCGAGGCTGTGGACCACGAGTCCGGGAGCCGTCACGGCCTCGGTGATGCCCACCTCGCTCCGGCCGCTGCGAACCAGGTTGACCAAGGACGCGGTGTCCTCCGGGGCAGACAGAACGACCCGCACTCCCGGATGGGCACGCCGAAAGGATCCCACGATCGGCCCCACGGGGTGCACGGCGAGGGTGGGCAGCGCAGACAGATCGAGCTGTCCGGCGGCCAGGCCAGCGACCGCCCTCACCGCGGCCTGTCCTGTGTCGACGTCCCGAAGGGCCTGGCGCGCCGGGCCGACCAGGGCTTCGCCGGCCGCCGTGAGCTGCACGGAGCGACCAAGGCGGTGGAACATCGCGGTCCCGAGCTCTCCCTCGAGCTCCCCGACTGCTTGCGACACCGCCGGCTGGGACATTCCCAGAGCGTCAGCGGCCCGGCTGAAGCCGCCGTTATCGGCCACAGCGAGGAAGAGGGTCAACCGGCGTAGATCCATAACTAATATCAATACTATCTAGCGGAATCGCCTCTTTGACCTTTCGCTTGCCCAGGAAGACCATTGACGCATGGGCGACTGGCCGAGCCAGCGAGGAGATCGTTCGGCTCGCAGTATCGCCCGACGCAGCGAGCCCGTTTCGCCATCGAATGGGGCCGCCGGCTGGCGTCAAGCACTCGTCGAGCCCCGCCGGCCGGCGTGGGTTCGGGACAGTCCGAAGGCCTACTGGTACGCCGTCGCCGCGGTGTGTCTCGGGGCCTTCATGGGCCAACTCGACGCCAGCATTGTCACCTTGGCCTTCCCGAGCCTGCACCGGGACTTCAACGCCGGGTTGGGGGTGGTCACTTGGGTCGGCCTGTCATACCTGACCGTGCTGGTCGCGCTGGTGGTGCCGGTGGGGCGGCTGGCCGACATGGTCGGGCGGAAGCTTCTCTACACCTATGGGTTCGTCGTCTTCGTCGTCGGCTCAGTCCTCTGTGGCCTCGCCCCAACCCTTACCAGCCTGGTCGGTTTTCGTGTCCTGCAGGCCATCGGCGCGGCGATGCTCCAGGCCAACAGCGTGGCCATCATTGCCTTGGCGATGCCCAAGGAGATGCTCGGGCGGGCGATCGGGGTGCAGGGGGCAGCCCAAGCCCTGGGTCTGGCCCTTGGGCCGTCCCTCGGTGGTCTGCTCATAGCCGTGGGCGGATGGAGGCTCATCTTCTTTGTGAACGTCCCCGCCGGCATCGCCGGGGCGATCCTCGGCTGGCTCTTCATCCCTCGGAGCAGAGAGCTCCAGCGCCGGGTCCGCTTCGACTGGACGGGCTTGGGGTTGTTCGTCCCGGCGGTGGTGGCGCTGCTGGTTGCCGTGTCCCTCGGGAACGAGCTGGGCTGGATGTCCTCGCTCATCGTGGGGCTGCTCGGTTGCTTCATTGCACTGATGGTGGCCTTCGTGGTCCACGAGCGACGCGCCTCTGCGCCCATCGTCGATTCGGCCTTGTTCCGGAGGATGCGATTCTCTGCTGCACTCGGTGCCGGGCTGCTCTCCTATCTGGTGCTTTTCGGGACTCTCTTCGTCGTGCCCTTCTATCTCGAAAGAGCATTGGGCATGGGTGTGGGCCAGGCGGGCCTGGAGCTCACGGTGATGGCCGTTCTGCTCGGACTGATAGCACCCCTCGCCGGCCGAGCGGCCGACCGCTGGAGCGCTCGCCCGCTCACCGTGCTTGGAATGCTGCTCGTGGCCACCTCACTCGCCGTGCTTGGTCTTGATCAACCAGGAACGGCCGAGCGGCTTGGTGCGTTGGTGGTCCTCGGCGCTGGCCTGGGATTGTTCACCCCGCCGAACAACGCCGCCATCATGGCCACCGCGCCACGGAGCCAAGCCGGTATGGCAAGCGGCATCCTGAACATGACCCGTGGTCTCGGCACGGCGATGGGGCTGGCCTTCACGAGCCTGGTTTTCGGGAGCGTGGCCGGCAGCCAGCTCTCTCCTGGTTCCGTGACGCAAGGCTTCGAGGCTTCAACCGTCTTTCTGGCCGTCGTGGCGGTGGTCGCTGCGAGCCTCGCAGCCGTGGGGGGTCGAGGACCCAACGTCGGCCGTCCGGCACCGGCCCGATGAGCTGTCGTAAAGGCCCGGCCTTGTGGGGGGCTATTACGATAGGTGACCTGCACCCCACGCCGTCCCACGCGCGTGGCGAAAAGAGGCTCGGAGATGCAGATCGCCCTGTAGAGGCCTACGGCGTTGATGGCTCCTGTTAGGTGGAGCCCCCGCTGACATGGAACTGTCAGACAGCCGGAGGCGAGAGCTGAACCCGCCCGCGGTTTTGGGGAATACTTGAGTCAGGTGAGCCGGGAAGCCTGGTCGGCATGAGTTCTTACGCGGGAGGACCATGCCAGATCTGGCACCCGGCACCCAGGTTGCTGAACTGGACGTAGCAGGTGCGAACCGGTGACTGCGTCGCTGCTCGGGGTCGGGTTGGCTATGGCGGTCGTCGTGGTGGCCAGTCGGGCCCTGTCTCAGCGCTCGGGCCTTCCGTACCCGGTGTTCCTCGTCGTCGCCGGAGCGGCGGCCAGCTTCGCCCCGCACGTGCCGGCGATCCACCTCGACCCGCGGGTGGTTTTCCTGGGGTTCCTGCCCCCTCTCGTCTACCACGCCGGGTTGGTCACATCGCCCCGCGAGCTGCGGGCCAATGCGCTGCCCATCAGTCTGGGCGCCCTGGGGCTCGTCTTGGCGACGACCTTCGCCGTAGCCGGTGTGGCGTGGGCGGTGGCACCGGCGCTTGGTTGGGTCGGCGCCTTCGTCCTGGGGTCGGTCGTCGCCCCCACCGACCCGGTCGCGGCCACCTCGGTGCTGAAGCGCCTGGGCGGCCCCCCGCAGGTGACCACCATCCTCGAAGGCGAGAGCCTGGTGAACGACGGGATCGCCCTCAGCCTGTTCGCCCTGGGACTGGCGGCGGTGGCCGCCCCCACCAGCGTCGGAGGCGGCGTGCTGTCATTTGTGAAAGTGGCGGGCGGTGGCGCCGCCTTCGGCCTGGGAATCGGGTGGATCGCATCCCGGGTCCGCCGTCCCCTGCGGGACCCGGCGTCGCAGCTCGTGGTCTCCCTCCTCATTCCCTTCGTCGCCTACCTGCCCGCCAACGCCCTCGGCCTCTCCGGGGTCCTGTCGACTCTGGTCACCGGTTTGGTCCTCGGCCAGCAGGGCCTGGCCGGCCTGGCGCCCTCGGGGCGAATCCGCGTGGCGGATTTCTGGGAGGTGCTGGTCTTCCTGCTCGAGTCGGCCCTGTTCCTGCTGGTCGGCTTTCAGCTGCGCTTCATCATCAGCGGCGTCAGCAGCTACTCCACTGCCACCGTCGCGCTGGTGGCAGGGCTCGCCGTGGGCGTCGTGGTTGTCGTGCGGATGGCATGGTGGCTGGCGGTGCCCACGGTGCGCTGGCGGGCCGAGGAACGGATGGTGGACACCGGCGGCGTCCCATGGCAGGACCGAGTGGCGCTGGGCTGGAGCGGGCTGCGAGGCGCCATCTCCCTGGCCGCCGCCCTGTCCATCCCCACCGCCGTGGCCGGACGGGCGTTCCCGGCTCCGGACCTTGTCGTCTTCGCCACCTTCTGCGTCATCGCCGTCACCCTGGTGGGACAGGGCACGTCGCTTCCGTGGCTGCTGCGCCGCCTCAATCTGGTGGGAAGCGACGTGGAGCGGCGCCAGCACGCCGTCGCCGAGCGTCGCTGCGCCGAGGCCGCCCTCCGCCAACTCGACGAGCTGGTGGCCCAGCAGCAGGTGCCCGACGCCGTGGCCGAGACCCTTCGCCAGGTCTACGAGCGACGCCTCGACCGGGTCCGGATCGAGCTCGGTGGCATTGACGCCGATGAGGCGCCGCCTGTCTCACTCTCGGCGGTGCAACGTCGACTGTTGGTGACACAGCATGAGGCACTCCGTCAGCTACACGACCGAGGCGAGATCAGTTTCGCCGTCATGAGGGACGTGCGCCGTGAGCTCGACCTCGAGCAGGCGAGCCTCGAGCACTGACGGTGGCGTTGCCTCGCTGTTCCACCTGTTGGCGTTGCACGAGGCCGAGGGATGGGGGTGTGGAGCGGCGATCGCATACTGACGCTGCATGCGTCACCCCGACTGGAACGAGGGTGACCTTGGGTGCGTCAGGGTGACGCTCCCGATCAGTCCCGGCCACCCCTGTGGCTACCCTCGGCCCTCTCACACATCGAGGCCTCAAGCACTTCTTGCCTCTGACCAGGGCTTTCGGTGGAGGCGATGGGACTCGAACCCACGAAACCTCTTGACTGCCAGTCACGACCTGGGACGCTGGCTGGCGATGGCGCACGCTGGCTCACGCTAGAAATCCCTGGTCGAAGGGCTCTCGGCTAGCGCCAGCCATCGTCCGCCAGCGGTAGCGATGGCTCGGTCTGATACTTCCGCTGATACTTCCGATACCTTCGGCCGGCGCCCTGGTCGGGAGAGGGAGGCGCTGAGATCGCCCGAGAGCCTCCGAGACCCCCGGTCGGGTCCATCGGGGTGCCCTCTCGTGCCTACAGGCGCAGGCTCGTGATCCTGGCGCCCAGTGCTACCGCTCTCGGCGGGTGGACGAGACCCGGCGAGCCTCGGTCACCAGGGGGCGTAGCCAGGAGGGGACTCGACCCGTGTCGGCGATCTTGGCGAACTCGTTCCCGAGCACCTCGGCGAGCGCACTCTGAGTCACGCCCTCCTGAGCAGAGATCGCCCGCCAGCCAGCTTGCGCCTGAGCGGAGAGGCGTCTCATCGGGGGCGGGGTGACCACGGCGACATCATGGCGGACCGGATCGTATCCCCGTGTGACCTGTTGCAGTCACCAGTAGGCAGCGATAGCGTCGGACCCGTCGTGGTAAGAAGCACGAGGGACCACGGCAGGGGTGAGGGGCCTATGCGCTGGCGTTGTCCGTGACCGGCACCGGCCTACTGAGGTGGGCGGCTCCGGGGGACATCGGGGGTATCCGCCACCCCTGCCCGTCGAGCCGCCCACCAGAGCGGGTCCGGGGAGACCACGTAGCCCACGACTCCCCCCTTAGTCTTCCCGGCCCGCTCTCTAGCTAGACGAGGGAGGATCATGCACGAGGACGAGGAGCGCATGACGGCGCTGGTGGTCACCGACCCCAAGCCCGGCGACCGGCCTGCGATGGGGTGACCCGTTGAGTCATGCTTTCGAGCATGGGGCGACGGCCAACCTATCCAAACCCGGCGGACCTGACCGCTAAGGAACTTGCTGTCATCGGCATGGTGACTGTCAACTGCGCTGCTCTTGAACAATGTGTCTATTACACGCTCGTAACCATGACTAAGGCTTATGCCGCAGGACACGAACTCGTCGCTGGGCAGTCGGTTGCCTGGATGCTGGATCGACTCGAACGAATAGT
>DASXCO010000028.1 GCA_036491125.1 Acidimicrobiales bacterium
ACCGACGCAGCAGGGAGCGGGTCGGGGGCGGAAACACTCTCCATTTCGCCCACGCTACCTCTCGACGGGGCTGGTCCCCCGGGGCTCGCCCAGGGCAATCGGGCCCTCGTCGAGGGCGCTGCTGCCCGTCGGAACGAGGACGAGTCCAGTACCGAGGTTGTCTGCCGGCGCCACCGACCAGGCCGACCCGCCAGCCCGGGCGCCTCTCACCCCGGCCGGGTCGTCGCACGTGAAGCCCAGGTGGAGGAGCCGGCCGGGCCGGGCGCCCAGCCACGACCAGAGCGGGCTGCCTTCGGACGAAGGAGCTACCAGACGCACCCGTCCGCCCTCCCGCCAGACCAGGTCGACCCACTGGTGGTGGTCGGCCTTCCCTCGGCTCTCCTCGTGGCCGCCGAGGAGGGCCGAGAAGAGTCGCAGTCCGTCCTCCAGCGACGCCACCGCGTGGGCGACGTGCACCAGCGCCGCAGGGTCGGGTGTGCGCGGCGCAGGGAGGTCGTCCGGCGGTGGCGTTCGCCACTGACCCTCGGCCTGGGCGAGCTGGACCAGCACGCCAGTGGCGTCCTTGGGGTGGAGGAACGCCTCTTTCCAGATCGGGTCGCTCAGGTCGACATTGAGCGGGGCGTAGCCGGCGAGGGTGGCTTCGGCCAGCGCCTCCTCGATGTCGCCCACCTTGAAGGTCAGATGGTGCGGTCCGGGTCCGTTGCGGTCGAGGAAGCGACGTAGGAAGTCGTTGTCGGCGACGCGGTGGGGCGCCAGGACCTCGATCTTCTTGCCGTCCTGGTACTCCAGCTGGGCGGGAGCGAAACCGATGCTCAGCCCGGCGCTGAGCCATCGGCCGGCGAAGTCGCCCGCGTACCGGGGCCAGGCGTCGGCGTGGCGCTCGACGGCCACGGCGACGTGGTCCAGACGGGTGTCGGAGATCATGAGTGCGATGCTGACTGGCGCGGCGCGCCTCCAGCAACCTGGGCACGCCGGCCATAGGCTCCGGCCCATGGACTTTCGACGGGAGACGCTGCCGGAGCTGGCCGCGGGCGTGCGGACGGGCGAGCGGTCAGCGGAGGAACTGGTCGGTCACGCCCTGGGGCGCATCGATGCCCTCGACGACCGGGTGAACGCGTTCGTTGCCCTCGACGAGGGGGGCGCCTTGGCCGCAGCCCGGGCGATCGACCGAGCCGTGGCCAACGGCGAGCGGGTGGGACCGCTGGCGGGCATCCCCATCGGCGTCAAGGACCTCGAGGACGCGGCTGGGCTCCCGACGACGCGGGGTTCGGCCGTCTTCGCCGGTGAGGCGCCGGCAAGCGCGGACTCACTGCTGGTCGACCGACTGCGAGCGGCCGGATGCGTGGTCATCGGCAAGACGAACACCCCGGAGCTGGGCTGGAAGCCCGACACCGACAACGTCACCTTTGGCTCAACCCGCAACCCGTGGGACCTGGAACGGAGCCCGGGAGGGTCCTCCGGAGGCAGCGCCGCCGCCATCGCTGCGGGCATGGTGCCCCTGGCGACCGGTTCGGACGGAGGCGGCTCGCTGCGCATTCCCTCGTCGCTGTGCGGGCTGTCCTGTCTCAAGCCTTCGCTCGGCCGGGTGCCGACCGGCGGTGGCCACGCTCCCGACTGGCACCACCTGTCGACAAAGGGCCTGCTGGCGCGGACCGTCGATGATCTGGTGGGTGCCCTCGACATCGTGATCGGCCCGGATCCCACGGACCTTCGGTCTCTGCCGATGCCCGAGGCTTCGTGGACCGCCGCCCTCGAGAACGCCCACGTGCCGTTCGCCGTGGCCTGGTCCCCGACGCTCGGGTACGCGCCGCTCGATGACGAGGTGCGGGCGGTGTGCGAGCGCGCCGTTCGCACGATGGAAGAGCTGGGGGCGAAGGTGATCGAGGTCGACGAGGTCTTCCCGGAGGACCCCGTCGACCCGTGGTTGACGCTGACCAGCGCCTACAACCTGCGCACTCTGGAGCCGTTCGTCGGCACCGAGATGTGGCCGCGGGTCGACCCGGGCCTCGCTGCCACCGTCGACTGGGCTCGCGGTCTGTCAGCCCTCGACATGGTCAAGGCCGAGGACGCGTGCCACCAGTTGAACCTCCGGCTCGTGCAGCTGTTCCACGAGGTCCGCCTGCTCGTCACGCCGACGGTCGCCGCACCGGCGCCGCTCTCGGGCCAGCCCGGGATCATCAACGGAACGCCCGACCTCAACTGGGTGCGCTTCACCTACCCCTTCAACCTCACCCGGTCACCGGCGGCCAACGTCTGCGCCGGCTTCACCGAGTCGGGGATGCCCGTGGGCCTCCAGCTGGTCGGGCCCCAGCACGGCGACCTGGTGGTCAGCCGGACCGCGGCCGCCCTCGAGCACGGGCTCGACCTCGATACGGTGGCGCCGATCTAGGGCGGGCGGCGCGCTGGGGCTTGTCAGGCCTGCGCGGTCGTCACGTCCTCCGGGGTTCCCAGGGCCTGGAGCTCGCGTTCAACGAGCTGCTGGTGCTCCTGCTCGTCTCGCTTGGCTCGCCGCGGGCTCCAGCGTCCCGTCATCACGAAGATGAAGGGGATGAAGGCGACTTCCGTGCCGACGCAGACCCACCACCAGGTCCTCCACTCGCGGGGTGAAGCGGCCTGGGCGTTCGTGAGCTGCGTCCCGTTGGCGCTGAGGAACGTCAGGTCGGAAGGCGGCAACGTCTGAATGCCTTGAAGCTGCGTGATCGCCTGAGGCAATGGGACGTTGTACGCCTTGGAGTACTCGTTGGCGGCCTTGAGGCCAGCAACGGGATCGTTCGAATTGACCTTGAGGGCGGCCAGAGTCTGGGGGTCGCCGACGGCGTTGAGTTTCGTGAGGGTCGCCACCTGGGCGGGGAACTGGGCTTGGATCGCCTGGGCCCGAGGTCCGTTCTCGAACAGTGGGGTCATCGTGGTCACCACGTAGGGAAGGATGAAGATCGAGATCGAGACGATGGCTCGGATGATCCAGCCCCACACGGCGAGGCCCGTGGCGATGAGGGCGGGATTGCGCTTCTCGACCGTCTCCGTGAAGCTCGCCATCCACGGGGAGAAGGCGAAGCCCAGGAAGATGGCCATCAGGCTCAGGATCCAGACAAAGGTGTAGTAGCCGGTGTGGATGTTGTAGGTCTGGTAGGCGAAGAGCGAGGTCATGGCAATGGCGCCCAGGGCCCCCATCGCCATGAAGGGCTTGCGGACCCGCACCTTGTCCGAAAGCACACCGATGCCGACCAGGGCTATGGCGTCGAAGGCCCATATCCAGACCCCCAGGCTGTTGGCCTGCGCGGTAGTGAAGTTGAAGACGAACACGAAGTAGAGGACCGAGAAGCCGATCAACGTGTAGTAGACGATCAGGAAGACGCTGATGGCGGCGGCCGATCCGACGATGTCCAGGTGCATCATCTGGCGCCACGGATGACGGAGCGCTTCCCCGAGATCCAAGCCTCTGGCCCGGGCTTCCACCAGCGCCCGGTCCCGCAAGGACACCATGAGCTGGTCCCGGAGGTTCGGGGACAGCTCCTTTAGAAACAGCACGGCTATGGCGGCGACCAGCAGCCCGATCAGCCCGCAAATGACGTACTGGTCCTGCCACACGATGCGGTTCAAGCCGGCGGCAGTCGGGGCCGAGTACCAGAAGTGGATGTGGTTGACCGTCCTGCTGGAGACCTCGGCCACGATGAGGCTCCCGATGACCGGTCCCAGGGTCCAGAACCCCATGGCCGAGGCCCGCCCGACCTGGGGGGAGTAGTCGCGTACGAGGGCCGGCGTGGCCACCAGCATGATGCCCTCGACGAAGCCGACCGAGGAGAACATGATGAGGTAGGCGTACTTGTTGGGGGAGTTGGGCACGCCGAAGGCGATCATGGCGCCCGTGAACACCAGGCCGTAGGCGACGAGGTTGGCCCGGCCCCAGCGGTCGGCCAGCCCGGCGAACAGCGAGCCGAAGGCGCCGAGGGCGTTGGAGATCACCACGATGTAGACGAAGAAGGGGAACGACATGTGCAGTTGCGACGTGATCTGGGGAGCCACGGCGCCCTGCACGTAGAACTGGTAATAGAGCATGATCGTGGCAACGACCACGATCAGCAGGTAGAAGTAGCGCGGCCCGGTGTTCGGGTAGCGCTCCAGCTGCCGGTACCACAGCATCCGGGCGATGGGACCCGGCTCCCTGCCCCCTGCCTCGGCGACCTGTGCGCTCTCCACCATCGCTGTCGGCCTCCCTCCTCGCCACGAAGCGGAAGCTCCAGAGCATCCCGCTCCCTGACGGTTGACTATTGAAGTTACCGCAATGTGAACAGGACGACAGTACAGAAATCCGCGCTCCGGAGGGGTGCAAGGGAGGGATGGCCGTCACGGCACGGCGAGACGCGTCATTCTGGTAGTCAGCCGGCGCCTCGCTGGTCGACGAATGAGGTCCGGCGGGCAGAGGGGAGAGACGAGATGTCCGACATAGACGCAGCCAGGGCCCGGGAGCGGGAGGTGACCGCCCTCCCCCAGCGGATCGTGGTCGGTACCGACGGGTCACCGACGGCGACCCTGGCGGTCCGGCGGGCCGCGACCCTGGCCAAGCTCTTCGGGGCGGAGCTCCGGGTCCTGTCGGCCCACCGCGAAGCCTCGCGTGGCGGCCTGTGGGCGGGTGCGACGCCGCCGGACCAGAACTGGCTGGCGACGGCCTCGGCTGCCGCCCAACAGGTCGCCGAGAAGGCCGCCGGCGTTGCCCGGGAGATGGGTGTCAGCGAGGTACAGCCGCGCTCGGTGTCGGCGGAGCCGGCGGACGCCCTGCTCGACGAGGCCGAGGCGTGGAAGGCCGACCTGATCGTCGTGGGATCGGTGGGGATGCGCACCCGGTCCCGCTTCGTGCTCGGGAGCGTGCCCAACAAGGTCACCCACCACGCCCCCTGCGACGTGCTGATCGTCGACACGACCATCTGAGCCGTGCGCCGGCCTCGCCTGGCCGGCGCGGACGCCCAAGGCCTCCCCGTCGCCGGGATGGCCCCAGGCGCGACAAGAAATCCGACATCGCCATGGGCCCGCGTGCTCCCGGTGTCGGCGCTGTTCAAGGGGGTCTCTGGGGGCCGCTAGGATCCTGTGCCGATGACGCTGGGAGCCACACAGCCCCACCTCGTCGTTCCGCACGGCATCACCGTTTGGGACTGGATTCACGTGGGGGTCATCCTCGCGATCACGGTCCTCGCCACCCAGGCGACCAGGCGTGTGGTCATGCGGGGAACCCGACGGGATCCGGACCGGGCGTCGGGTCGGCTGGTCAGCCGATTCCTCACCTACGTGATCGTGGTGGCGGGCCTCGTGTACTCCCTTGTCGCCCTGCGGGTGCAGATCGGCCCACTGCTGGGAGCCCTTGGAATCGGCGGCATTGCCCTGGCCTTCGCTCTGCAGGACACCCTGCAGAACCTCGTCGCGGGTGTCCTCTTGCAGGCTCGGCGCCCGATCCGGCGCGGCGACCAGGTTCTGCTCGACAACAAGTTCGAAGGCGTGGTGGAGGACATCGATCTCCGCAACGTCGTCGTGCGCACCTTCGACGGGCTGGACGTGTTCGTCCCCAACAGGACCGTGCTCGAGAACCCGATCGTCAACTACACCCGCACACCGCTGCGGCGGGCGAGCCTCGAGGTCGGCGTCGGCTACGGCATCGACCTGGAGGAGGTGCAGCGTATTCTGGTCGAGGCCACCAGAGGCACCGACGGCGTGAAGGGGCTTCCGGCGCCGGCGGCGTGGGTCCACGAGTTCGGCGACTCGTCCGTGAGGTTCACGGTGCTGTTCTGGCACTCGATCGACCCGTGGCGGGCTCGCAGCGACGTCGCCATGAGCGTGAAAGGCGCCCTCGACAAGGCGGCGATCGCCATGCCCTTCCCCCAGCGGGACCTCTGGGTGCGTGCTCCGGGCTCGGACGGGCGGGCCGATGGGCTCGTCGCCCCGCCGCCCCGATCCTTCGGGAACGGGTGGGATGCGCACGAGGACCGCGCTGACAGCCGGAGCTGACAGGCACCACCAGATCGATCGTCGTCAGAATGGACGCCGAGGCTAGGATGACCACCGCCAGCACGACGTGCTGTCATCCGGAGCTCTTCGGGGGCGCTTAGCTCAGTTGGTTAGAGCGCAGCCTTCACACGGCTGAGGTCGGGCGTTCGAGTCGCCCAGCGCCCACC
>DASXCO010000029.1 GCA_036491125.1 Acidimicrobiales bacterium
GTGGCCCTCGACCGGGCCATCGCCCTGGCCGACCGGCTCGGTGCGCAGGACCAGGTGGCGACCTGGAAGCGGACCATGGACGAGATCCACGAGACCGTCGTGACCAAGGGCTGGAGTGACAAGGCCGGCGCCTTCACCCAGCACTTCGGCTCGGACGACCTCGACTCCTCGAACCTGATGATGCCCATCGTCGGCTTTCTTCCCGCCGCCGATCCGCGGATGCTCGCCACGATCGATGCCACGGCGGCGCGCCTCACCGACGAGCGGGGCCTCTTGTACCGCTACGACACCCACGGTGGGGTTGACGGCCTGGAGGGCCCTGAGGGCACCTTCCTGTTCTGCACCTTCCACTTGGCCCAGGCGCTGGCCCTGGCCGATCAGCCGCAGCGGGCCCGGGAGGTCTTCGAGCGGGCCATCGCCCACGTGAACGATGTGGGCCTGCTGGCCGAGGAGGTCGATGACCAGGGAGATCTCCTGGGCAACTTCCCGCAGGCCTTCAGCCACATCGGTCTGGTCAACGCGGCGTGGGCCATCTCCGAGGCCGAGCGCCGTCAAGCTGACTCGGCGGTCTGATCAACCGCGCTCGCTCGCCGGTGGTGTCGTTCCTGCCCGATTTCAAACTCACGTAGGCGAGCGGCGATCTCGCGGCGGTCGGCGACCCCGCCTACCTCGTGATCGCGGGAATCGAGAGTTGTAGTCTTCAGTCGAGGAGGAGCCATGCCCAGGATTTCCCGTGGTTTCCATGGCCGGCGCCGGACGGACGTCGACTCGTCTCGGATCCCGCCAGGCCAGTACGTGGTGGATCCCGAGTTCCCGGTCCTGTCCGCCGGCCCTACGCCTGATGTACCGCTCGCCAGCTGGAGCTTCACCATCGACGGGGAGGTGGATGAGCCTCGAACGTGGACGTGGGACCAGTTCCTCGCCCTACCGAGCGAGAGCGTGACAGTCGACATCCACTGTGTCACCAAGTGGTCGAAGATCGATACCGTATGGAAAGCGGTATCGCTCGACGTCCTCTTGGGGGAGGTCGAGACGAGCGCCGAGTACGTGACCGCCAGCTCCGAGGGCGGCTACACGTCGAACCTGCCCCTCGCCGACATCATGGACGGGCAGGCCTGGGTGGCGTACCAATTCGATGGGGAGCCTCTCGAGCCCGAGCATGGCGGACCCGCACGCCTGCTGGTCCCGCACCTGTACTTCTGGAAGAGCGCCAAATGGCTCCGGGGCCTCACGCTCATGAACGAGGACGAACCCGGATTCTGGGAACGCTACGGCTACCACAACTACGGCGATCCGTGGAAAGAACAGCGGTACTGGGGCGACTAGGGCGTCGCCGCGCTCCACTCACGTGGCGTCTTGGCACCGTCACCGCCCTTCGGGACGAGACACGTCACGCCCGGACGCTGGTCCTCGACGTTCCGGACTGGCCGCAGGACCAGCTGGCCGGCATGCACGTCGACGTCCGGCTGACAGCCGACGACGGTTACCAGGCCGAGCGTTCGTACTCGATCGCGTCTGCTCCCGAGGACACCGGGCTGGCTCTCACCGTCGAGCGGATCGACGACGGCGAGGTGTCCCCCTACCTGACCGAGGAGGTCCAGGTCGGGGACGGCTTCGAGCTGCGAGGTCCGATCGGCGGGTACTTCACCTGGCACATCAGCGATGGCGGCCCCCTCGTGCTGGTCGCCGGTGGGTCGGGCCTGGTGCCCCTGATGGCCATGATCCGCCATCGCATGCGAGAGGCGAGCGAGGTCGACACGCGACTGCTGTTGTCGTCCCGGTCGTGGGCCGATGTGCTCTACCAGCAGGAGCTGGCCGCAGCGCCGGACCAGGGCGTAGCGACCTATTTCACCCTCACCCGCCACTCCGACCCCGGATGGACGGGATGGACGCGCCGGGTCGACGCCGAGATGCTGAGCGAGGTCGGACCGGATCCCGCCCAGCGGCCGCTCGTCTACGTGTGCGGACCGACACCCTTCGTCGAGGGTGTGGCGGGGCTGCTGGTCGATCTCGGGCACGAGGCGGGGCAGGTGCATACCGAGCGGTTCGGACCGACGGGAGGATGAGATGAGTGGTTCGGAAGTTCATATCGACGGCAACGGCGTGGCCGGCGTCCTGGGGGAGATCTTCGTCGGCGAGATCACCTCGGCGGAGCGAATCTGCCAGTCGTGCGGGTCGCGTCGGGCCGTGGGTGCCCACCGCGCCTACCAAGGCGCGGGGATCGCCCTGCGCTGCCCGGTCTGTGGCGACATCGGCGCCATTGTCGGGACGAGGGGCGATCGGGCCCACGTGCTGGAGCTTCGAGGCACCTGGGTGCTGATGCCTCCTCACTGATCGCCGCGGGCGTGTCGGCGCCGGTGCTGTGCTTGAGTACCTACGGGGTCCGATTGTTCCTTAGCATCACTCTCCGACCGCAGGTAACCGCAGGAGATTGTGGCCGGCCAGAGGCCCCCCGACCTGCTGCATCCGCCCGCCCGTCACGAGATCACCAAGGTCGATGGCAAAAAAGCCGGCGGCTCCGAACAACTCGATGACCGCCTGTTTGGACGACGCGTCGTCGCCGGATACGAAGATCACCCGGCTGCCGCCTTCCTCGCTGGGATCTGCGCCCAAGAGGTCCGCCGCGAGGGTGTTACCCGCCTTCACAAGCCGCGCACCTGGTACAAGCTCGGCCACCAGTTCACTTGATGTACGGCCACCGAGGGGGGCTGGCTGAAGCTCGGGCAAGAGCAGCGCGTTGGTGGCGTCAATGACTATCTGACCGGACCAAGACAGGTCCTTAGCCGCGGCAGGGATGCTGTCCCACGGAACGGCAAGAGCCACGATGGGGCAGCCTGCCGCCTCAGTGATCCTGGCGGCCGTCACTCCCCCGCCAAGAGCGGCTACCACCGAAGTCAACGACTCGGGGCGCTGGCTGTTCGCGATCACGACCTCCCGGCCAGCGCGGAGCGCGGTCCGGGCCAATGCCTGTCCGGCACGGCCGGCGCCGACGATGCCGATTGTCTCGATTCGAGGCGTTGCGGATGCCGATTGGACCATCTCGTGACCTCCTGAGCCGGCGAAGCGCTCGAGCGGCTCCGCAGATATTCGGTGCGAGTTGGCTCAGCACCAGTGAACGCTACACACCGACCCGTGTCGCCTCTCGTCGTCGCACGACGAAGATACGTCCCCCGCGACACCTACGAATTGGAGATTGCGAGTGAGCGCTCGAGCCAGCCTCGCAGGACATGCTCGGGCGCGGCCCCGGTCTGCCGAGCCACCTCCTCTCCCCCTCGCATCAGCAGCAGAGTCGGGATCCCCTGTACCGAGAAGCGGTTGGCGAGCCTCGGCGTCTCGTCCACGTTGACCTTGACCAGCTTCACGCGGCCCGCCATCGCTCGCGCAAGTTGCTCGAGGGCCGGGCTAACCATGCGGCAGGGCCCGCACCACGGCGCCCACAAGTCGACCAGCACCGGGATCTTCGATGCGTCTGCAATGTCCGAAAATGTCTCGTCCCCGGCATCTACAATCCACGGCAGCTGCTCATGGCACTGAGCACACCTGGGCGTTCCCCCGGCTGCCAGGGGAACCCGGTTGTTACGCCCGCAGTTCTCGCACCGGATGATATTGGTTGGTGTTGACGTGACGCGATCATACCCCCGCAGTCGCGCCGGACTCCGGCAATGAGCTCCGGCCAGGGTACGTCTGGCTACAGCTCGCGACACCGACGCCTCCCATCGGCTCGCCGGGTTGCAAAGTGCAGTTAGCGTTGGCTCAATAGCAGCACAAGATCGAACACGGAGGTGGCGGTTGACTACGCGTGACACTCCATGGCCGGAGGGCACGCCGTGCTGGGCGGACCTGGGCGCGCCGGACATAGCAAAGGCGAGAGAGTTCTACAGCGACGTTTTCAGCTGGACGGTTCAGCCTGGGGCGCCGGAGACCGGCGGGTATTCGGCAGCAGAGCTCAACGGCCGGGGTGTCGCTGGTGTCGGCCCGAAGATGGGCTCACCGGAGGCGCCCACGATGTGGTTGACCTACCTGGCGACGTCGGACGCCAACGCAACCGCCGCCAAGATCACGGGCGCCGGCGGTCAGGTGGTCACGGCACCGATGGACATCATGGATATCGGCCGGATGGCGGTCGCCGTCGATCCAGCCGGTGCCGTGTTCGGCGTCTGGGAGGCCCGCGCCTTCCCCGGGGCGCAAATCGTGAACGAGCCCGGGGCGATGTGTTGGAACGAGCAGGTGAGCTGGGACTTCGAGGGCAGCCGGGCGTTCTACGCGGCCGTGTTCGGCTACGAGTACGGCGACACGAGCGGCGGTTCCAGCTACGCGACTTTCAAGGTCGACGGCAGGGACGTCGGCGGCATCGGCGGCCTTCACGCCGGCGTGCCAGCCGATACCCCAGCCGCCTGGAGGTTGTACTTCGGCGCGGCAGACACCGACGCCTTGGTTACCCGGGTGCAGGCCAACGGCGGCTCGGTCATCCGCGAGCCAATAGACCATCCGTACGGCCGGATGAGCACCGTCGCCGACGACCAGGGCGCTCTCTTCTCGCTACTTGGCGTCACGCCCTAGTGGACGACGCTGGCCGACGGATCTACGTGCCGCACACCGAACGGGTGCGGGTTCGTTGGATCTGAGTCGAGCGCGAGCGAGCCGCCAGAGCTCGCGACGTTGATGATGCGTCCCACCGGCGCTTCGCGAAGGAGTGGCAGCATCGCTGGCCTCTTCGCTTCACTCTAACGGGAGCCGCTGGGCGGGAGCCTGGACTTCTGCGATCCCGATCGGGTCCCGACTTCATCCCGTCGCCTTGGTCCTCGATGCCGAGGTGAGCGGCCATCGCCGCCCGACGGCGACATGGAGGATGATCCCGGCGCCGATGAACGTGAGCGCGGCGCTCGTTACCCAGTCGTCAGGAGTGGCCTTGGTCCAGTGGACGCTCTCTGCATAGGCCGCCAGGGAGCGGTCCAGCGCCACGGTCAGGAGGGCGATGAGGGTGAGGGTGAGAAGCCGGCCTTGCGATGGCCTCACCTGTGAAGCCGGCCAGCCGTCAAAAAGCATGGCTACGATCAGCGTTGCGGTGATGAGGCACCCACAAACGGCGCGTATGGCGCCGGGTTGCCAGTGAGCGAGATCGTGCAGCACCAGATACGTGACCACACCAGCTCCGATGACAGCGGCGTTCCCGCTCGCCAGACGAAGCCACCGGGTTGAGAGCTCTCTGAATGGCCACCCGCGCAAGCCAATGAAGAACAGCGCCTGCCAAACCCCCACTGCGACGAGCGCCGCACCGAAATCTGCGGCAGCGATGGGGCCGCCAGGGTTGCGCAAGCCGGTGGCGGCCCGCAGGGCCGCCGGCACGGCGTCGGTGTTGACCACGAGCAGATAAGCCGCGACGGCAACCGCCCATGAGACAGCGAGAGCGACGACGCCGGAGCGTAGCCGACCGAGGGCACGAAGCGGCCAGCCCTCCGAGACCAGCGTCAGCTGGAGCATCGCTGCAAAGACCGTTCCGCCGAGAGCAAGGGTGGCTGGAAACGTGGTTGGCCGCCCGGGGCTGGGGTGCGCCACGAGGATGGCATGTAAGTCGACGCTCTCGACGATAGCCTGGCCGAGAACGGTCAAGACCAGTGCCGCGACGATCACGAGGCCCGTGTCGACCAGTCCTGACAACGGTGCCTGGAGACCGGATCCCGGCCAGTCGTTCCACCAGAAAGCGATCATCGCGATGGCGGCGAGGGCAAAGGTCGCAAGCGGGCCGAAGATCAGGAGCGACGTCTCGGTCGCGCCGGTGCCGATTGCGAGGGGGAAGAAGACGGCGGCGACAAACAGAATGCCGACCAGGCCAAGCCCCGGCTGGGCGGCCAACCGGGCGCGCTCGAAATTGGTTGCTTCCCGGCCGAGCAGATGTGGCGGCGTCGTGAGCAGCGGTCGACTGGGGAGAGGCGGAGTTCGGACGTCGGCGTAGCGGCGAGCCGGACGCGGCTGTCCAGTCGGCGTGGTCGGCCCAGTCGAACCGGCCGCACTCACGCTGCACCCAGCGATTGTGGGTGCGCCCCACAGGCATGGTCGACTCCGCCTGCCAAGGCGCGCACGTGGTAGCTCTCAGAGCAGCTTGTCGAGGGTGATCGGCAGGTCGCGTACACGCACGCCGGTGGCGTGGTACACGGCGTTCGCTATCGCCGCCGCGGTGCCTACGCAACAAACCTCGCCGATCCCCTTGGACTTCATCGGGTTGGTGTGTTCGTCCTCCTCATCAAGGAACTGTGCTTCGATTGAGCCGACGTCGGCGTTGGCCGCGATGTGGTAGCCGGCGAAGTCGTGGTTGATCACGTGCCCGAACTCCGGGTCGAGCACGCTGTGCTCGAACAGCGCCGTCGAGAGCCCCTGGGTCATCCCCCCGATCAGCTGGGAGCGGGCTGTCTTCGGATTGATGATCCGACCCGCGTCGAACACCCCCAGCAGGCGAGGCACCCTCACTTCGCCGGTGTCCCCGTCCACCCGGACCTCGGCGAACTGGGCACCGAAGGCATGCATCGCGTACCGAGCCAAGTCGGGATTGTCCGGCATCTCGGCGCTCGCCTCGAGTCCTTCCGGCGGCACGGTTCCGCTGTGCTCGGAGTCCAACTTCGCTCGCAGCTGATCGGCGGCGGCGACAATCGAGGATCCCCAGCAGTTCGTCCCAGATGAGAAGCCGGCGGACGAGGCGGGGGGCAACCCGGAGTCGCCGATCTGGAGCTCGACGTCCTCGAAACTGGCCACGAGGGCATCGGCGGCGATCTGCCTGAGGGTGGTCCAGGTGCCGGTGCCGATGTCGGCGGCCGCGATCGACACCGTGTAGCGCCGGTCGGGGCCCACCCTGATCGACGCCACCGACCCCGGCAGCGGAAAGGCGCCAGGGTAGGTCGAGGCGGCGACGCCCGTCCCGACGAGGCAGCCCCCGTTGCGCCGGGCCCTCGGAGTTGAGTCTCGTCCCTCCCACCCGAAGCGGCGGGCGCCGTCGCGCAGGCAAGCGACGAGGTTCCGGCTGGAGAAAGGCAGGCCGCTCTCGGGGTGGATGTCGGGGTCGTTGCGGACCCGAAACTCGACAGGATCGAGCCCGGAGGCGATGGCCATCTCGTCCATTGCGGACTCGAGGGCGAACATGCCCTGAGCCTCGCCCGGCCCTCGCATGATGGTGGGCGGGGGTACGTCCAGGGCTGCGAGCCGATGCGTCGTACGTCGGTTGGGGGCGGCGTACATCACTCGGGTGCACACCGCGATCTGCTCGGCGTACTCCTTGCCTCTGGCGTGTTGCTGCACTGCGTCGTGGGCGATCGCAGTGAGACGCCCTCCTGTGTCGGCGCCGAGCTGGATCCGCTGGACCGTGGGGCTCCGGTAGCCGACCAAGGAGAACATCTGCTGGCGCGTGAGTATGAACCTCACCGGCCGACCGGCGACGACCTGCGCCGCCATGCCGGCCAGGACCGCATAAGCCTGGGGATAGACCTTCGACCCGAAGCCACCCCCGACGTGCGGCGAGATCATGTGCACCCGCTGCGGGTCCAGCCCGAGCGCCCGGGCAATCAGCCCTGCGGCCATGGTCACGCCCTGGGATGAGCAGTAGAGTGTGAGCTCGTCCTCACTCCAGATGGCGACGGCGGTGTGGGGCTCCATGGGACTCTGGTGCATCATTGGGGTGGTGTAGGTCTCGTCGAGGCGGACGGCGGCCGACGCCAGCCCGGCCTCGACGTCCCCGAGGGCGGTGTCGGCAGGCATCCCGTTCTGGAGCTCGCCGCCGCCGGCACCGAAGAAGGCAGCGTTCACCGGCTTGCGGAGGTCGTCACGGTCGGCCCGCAGAGCGACGTCGTGCGCGCGCTCCTCATACTGGAGCCGGACCAGGCCGGCGGCGTGGCGGGCGACCTCCGAGGTCTCGGCGACCACGGCGCCGACCAGTTGGCCGCGGAAGGCGACCTGGTCGGTGTACAGGACCGCGATCTCGGGGTCGTCCGTCCAGGCCAGCCTCGGCGCGTTCTCGTGGGTGAGGACGGCGAGGACACCCGGCTCTCCGGTGGCAGCACCGGTATCGATTCCGGTGATGCGCCCGGCGGCGATCGTCGCCTGGAGCGGGAACAGGTAGGCGGCCCGCTCGACCGGCTGCTCGAAGGCGTAGGTGGCGTTGCCCCTGACCTTCAGCGGGCCGTCGACGCGGTCGAGGGGCATGCCGATGGCTCGGGTCATGGTGATGGTGCTCATCGCGCCTCCTCGGCGAGATCCAACAGCATGCGGGTGATGACGTTGCGCGCCAACGGGACCTTGAAGGCGTTGCCGGAAAGCGGCTGGGCGTCGGCGAGCTCTGCCTGTGCGGCAGCGCGGAAGTTGTCCTCGTTGGCGGGTACACCCCTCAGCGCCTCCTCAGCTTTCGTCGCCCGCCACGGCTTGTGGGCTACGCCGCCGAGCGCCAAGCGCACGTCTCGTACGACACCGTCGGCGACGTCGAGGGCGGCGGCCAGCGACACCAGCGCAAAGGCGTATGAGGCCCGGTCCCGTACCTTGCGGTAACGCGAGTTGGTGACGAAGCCGAGCGGCGGGATGTCGATGGCTGTGATCAGCTCACCGTGGTTGAGCATATTGTCACGATCGGGCTGGTCCCCCGGTAGCCGGTGCAGCTCGATGAGTGGAAGCGACCGCTCGCCGTCCGGTCCCTGCGTGCGCAGCTTCGCATCGAGGGCCACCATCGCCACGGCCATGTCCGATGGATGGGTGGCAACGCAGTGCTCAGAGGCGCCGAAAATGGAGTGATCACGGTTGTAGCCATCGATCGCCGAGCAGCCAGTGCCAGGCTGGCGTTTGTTGCATGCCGTGGTGAGATCCTGGAAGTAGACGCAGCGCGTGCGCTGCAACAGATTTCCTCCGGTGGTCGCCACGTTGCGGAGCTGACCGGAGGCTCCGGAAAGCAACGCCTCGGAGAGCATCGGATAGCGGCGCCGGATTCTCCGATCGGCGGCCAGCTCGCTGTTGCGCACTGCGGCGCCGATCCGGATGCTTCCGTCGGACAATTCGGTGATCTGATCAGAGGTGAGCTGCCTCACGTCGACCAGCAGGTCGGGGGTGGCGATGCCGAGCCGCATATGGTCAACCAGATTGGTCCCGGCGGCGAGGAATCTCCCGTTCGGTGACCCTGCAAGCGCCGTGACGGCGCTGGACACGTCAGCAGGCCGTTCGTAGCGAAACTCCCTCATTCCGTCACCTCCGCGATCGCCGGGACGATGTTGGCGTAGGCAGCGCACCGGCAGAGGTTCCCGCTCATGCGTTCACCGATTTCTGCGTCGTCGAGGGTGAACTCGTCGGAGCTGATGTCCCTGCTCACCACGGACGGCCAGCCTGATGCCGCTTCTTGCAGCATGCCTACCGCCGAGACGATCTGGCCCGGTGTGCAGTAGCCGCACTGAAAGGCGTCATGCTTGATGAAGGCCTGCTGGACGGGGTGGAGCTTGCCGTTGCTGAGCCCATTGGCCGTGACAATGTCAGCCTTGTCGTACGCGACGGCCAGTGCCAGACAGCTGACCGCTCGCCGTCCGTCTAGCAGAACGGTGCAGGCGCCACACTGCCCATGATCGCAGCCCTTCTTGGCGCTGGTGATGCCCAGACGCTCGCGTAACGCGTCCAACAGCGTCGTTCGCGTGTCGACCGTGAGGCGATGCTCTGACCCGTCGACGCACAGCGTGATTTCGATGTCCATCATCTTCTCCTTGAGATCCTCACCGATGGCCTCTTCGCCGCTCCCCTATGGCGTCGGCGATGCCGGCGAGCGTGTTGCGGGCACGTCATGACAGCGGTGACGACCTGTTGGAGAGGCACTCCGCTGCCGTGATGGGGATCCCGGGATTCGATGACATCGCAGGTCACGTCATCGATCGTGACCTTCTCGGCGGGTTTGTGCGGTTTCGCGGAGATGGCCATGACATTCCGCCCCGAGATCTGGTGGCTGGACAAGCAGATCTTCCGTCTAGCCCCCTCTGCTCGCACCGGGGCGAGTACCTGCACGACCCCCTGACTTCCGATGCGGCGGGCTGTCGAGGCCGTTGCGGGGCAGGTTGCCGCAAGCACTCGCCCCAGCTCATTGGGGCGATGGCGAGCTACCGTGGTCGGTCGTGGGGGCGCGTGGCTGAGCCCGGTGGCAGGTTGGTCGAGCGTGATCGAGAGCTGGAGCGGATCCGGTCGTTGCTCCAGGGAGCGCAGGACGGTCGAGGAAGAGCGCTCGCTATCGAAGGCCCGGCTGGGATCGGCAAGACTGCGCTGCTGGCGGCCGCCCGGCAAGCGGCCGAGTCCGGGGGCTTCAGGCTGCTGCGAGGCCGGGGCGCCGAGCTCGAGCGCGAGTTCGCCTTCGGTGTGGTCCGCCAGCTGGTCGAGCCCGTGTTGGCCGGGGCGTCGGAGGGCGAGCGCGCCTCGATCTTGGACGGGCCGCCCGCCGTGGCGGCGCGGCTGCTTGGCCTCCCTGGGCTGGCCGAAGGCGTAGGTGCGGTGCCGCCGGTCGCTCCCGACCCAGCCTTCGCGGTGCTGCACGGGCTCTACTGGTTGTGCGCCAATCTGGCGGCCGAGCGCCCGCTGGCCCTGGTGCTGGATGACGCCCACTGGGCAGATGGCGCGTCACTTCGCTTTCTGGCCTTCCTGCTGCCCCGCCTCGAGGAGCTGCATCTGGCCGTGCTGCTAGGAGCTCGGCCGGCCGAGGCAGGGGACAATCGGGACCTGCTCGCGGCGCTCACGACGGACCCGGCCGCCGAGTCGGTCACCCTGAGGCCGCTCACCGCCGGCGGAGTCGGCACGCTCGTGGCCATGGGCTTGGACGCCGCGCCGGATGATGACTTCGTGGCGGCGTGCCGGACGGCGACCGGCGGCACGCCGTTTCTGGTCCACACGCTCGTCGAGGCGCTACGCGAGGAGCGCATATCCCCAGTTGCCGCCTCGGCGGGCAAGGTGCAGGATCTCGCCACTGCCAGCTTGGACCGCTGGGCGATGCTGCGACTCGCGCAGCTGGGTCCTGATGCCACCCGCCT
>DASXCO010000030.1 GCA_036491125.1 Acidimicrobiales bacterium
CCCGTCACCGAGGAGGCGCGGGCCCGCCTGGTCGACCTGGCCCACTTCGTGGCCGATCGCGACCGCTAGGAGACCCCGCCGCGCGGGGCGCAACCGCCTGCTGCGAGGTTCCGATAGCTTTGGGCACGGAGGTTCACGGCGCCGATGATCCTGGATAACGTCAACAGCCCGAAGGACCTGCGGGTGCTCGACCAGTCCGAGCTCGCCCAGCTGGCCGACGAGATCCGTGCCTTCGTGGTGGAGGCCGTGTCGGCCACGGGCGGCCACCTGGGCTCGAACCTGGGGGCGGTCGAGCTCACCCTCGCCGTCCACCGCGTCTTCGACTCGCCACGTGACGTGATCCTGTGGGACACCGGTCACCAGGCCTACGTCCACAAGCTCGTGACCGGGCGGCGCGACGGCTTCGCCCAGCTCCGCCAGGCCGGGGGCCTGTCGGGGTACCCCTCGCGCCGGGAGTCCGAGCACGACTGGGTCGAGAACAGCCACGCCTCCACCATCCTCAGCTACGCCCACGGCATCTCGACCGCGCTCGACCTGGGCGCACAGGGCGACGACGCCGACCGCCGGGTGGTGGCGATCGTCGGCGACGGGGCGCTCACCGGGGGGATGGCCTACGAGGCGCTCAACAACCTGGGCCACAGCGGGCGCCGCGTGGTGATCGTCCTCAACGACAACGGCCGGTCCTACGCCCCCACCGTGTCGCACCTGTCGGAGAGCCTGACCCGGCTGCGGCTCAACCCCTCCTACGTCCAGGCCCGCAACCGCGTCAAGCAGTTCCTGCGGGACGTGCCCGCCATCGGCGGCCTGGCCTACACGAGCGCACAGGGTCTGACGGCGGCGATGCGCGAGGTCATCGAGCCGCACGTGTTCTTCGAATCGCTCGGTGTGCGCTACACCGGTCCCCTCGACGGCCACGACATCGAGGTCATGGAACAGGCCCTGGGGCACGCCGCCGAGTGGGACGGACCCATCGTGGTCCACGTCCTCACGCACAAGGGCAAGGGCTACGCCCCCGCCGAGGACGACCAGGTGCAACGCCTGCACGATCTCAAGGTGCGCCCGGCCAGCGCCGGCCCCGCGGGCGACGGGGACGCGCCCATCCAGTGCACCGACGCCTTCACCCAGGCCATGGTCGAGATCGGTGAGGACCACCCGAGCGTCGTGGCCATCACCGCGGCCATGCCCGGGCCGACCGGGCTCCTGCCGTTCCAGTCCAAGTTCCCTGACCGGTGCTTCGACGTCGGGATCGCCGAGCAGCACGCGGTGACGGCGGCGGCGGGCATGGCGATGATGGGCCTGCGACCCGTGGTGGCCGTCTACTCGACCTTCCTGTGCCGCGCCTTCGACCAGGCCAACCTGGACGTGGGCCTCCACGGGCTCCCGGTGGTCTTCGCCCTCGACCGGGCCGGCATCACCGGGGACGACGGCCCGTCGCATCATGGCGTGCTGGATCTGGCCCTCACCCTGGCCATCCCCGGCATGACCGTCTTCGCGCCCTCGTCGGCCCAGGAGATGCCCGTCATGCTGCGGACGGCCCTGGAGCTCGACGGCCCCGCCTCCATCCGGTACCCGAAGGGGCCCGCCCTCCAGGTCGACCCGGCCAGCGTGGGCTCGGGCACCTCGGCCCGCAAGGTCCGCCAGGGCGACGGCACCGTGTGCCTCCTCGCCGTGGGCAAGATGCTGGCCGCCGCCGAGCAGGCAGCCGACGAGCTCGCGGCCGAGGGCATCGGCGCCACCATCTGGGACGTGCGGGTGGTGAAGCCGCCCGACCCGGCGATGCTCACCGACGCCGCCGGGCACGGGGTGGTCGTCACCATCGAGGATGGCATCCGGGTCGGCGGGGCGGGCGCCTTCCTGGTCGACGCCATGGCCTCCCTGGACGAGACGCGACGCATCCCGCCCGTGCTCGTGCTCGGTATCCCCGTCGCCTACATCCCCCAGGGGAAGCCCGCCCAGATCCTCGCCGACCTCGACCTCGACGGGCGGGGCATCGCGGCGTCTGTCCGCAAGGTGCTGGAGACGAGTCAGGCGACCGCTCGGTTCGACCTGGACTGATCCCCCAGCCGCCCCGTCAGATAGAGCTCAGGCGCTGGGCTCGCTACCCACCACGCTGACGAAGCTGACGCATTCGCCGGGCGAGCCGCCCAGGTTGTGGGTGAGCCCCAGGGTGCGGCCGCGGTCCAGCGCCGCGACCCGGCGCTCGGCCGGAGCCTCGCCCCGCAGCTGAAGCCAGCACTCGAACAGCATGCGCAACCCCGAGGCCCCGATGGGGTGGCCGAAGCTCTTGAGGCCGCCGTCGGGGTTGACCGCCAGCTCCCCGTCGAGATCGAAGGTGCCGGCCAGCACCTCCTTCCACGCTGAGCCGCGCTCGGCGAAGCCCAGGTCCTCCATGAGCACCAGCTCGGTCGGCGTGAAGCAGTCGTGGACCTCCGCCATGGCCAGCTCGGCCCGGGGGTCGGTGATCCCGGCCTGGCGGTAGGCGTCGGCCGCCGAGCGCACGACCTCCTCGAACGTCGTGTAGTCGTAGCCGGGGTCGATGGGACCGGCGGCAGGGCCGGCGGCAAAGGAGAGCGCCTTCACGTACAGCGGGTTGTCGCAGTAGCGGTGGGCGTCCTCGGCCCGCACGATCACCGCCGCAGCCGAGCCGTCGCTCACCCCCGAGCAGTCGAAGATGCCGAGGGGGCCGGCCACGATGGGCGAGCAGGCGATGTCCTCCTTGGGCACCTCCTTGCGGAACTGGGCACGGGGGTTGCGGGCTCCGTTGTGGTGGTTCTTCCACGCGATGCGGGTGAAGACGTCCTTGAGCTCGGCCTGGTCGACCCCGTACTTGTGGGCGTAGGCCGGCGACAGGAGGCTGAACAGAGCGGGAGCGGTCAGGCTGGCGGCGGTGCCATCGTCCACCGGCCTGGCCGTGACCAGGCCCGAGAAGCCCGAGTCCTTGAGCTTCTCCACCCCGATGGCCATGGCCGTGTCGTAGGCACCGGAGGCCACCGCGTAACAGGCATTGCGGAATGCCTCCGAGCCCGTGGCGCACATGTTCTCCAGCCGGCTGACGGGCCGGTAGTCGAGCTTGAGGGGGCGCGACAGGGTGAGCCCGCTGATGCCCGAGCCCATGGTGCCGAGCCAGAAGGCGTCGATGTCGTCGATCTTGACCCCCGCCGATCCGATGGCGTCGTTGGCCGCGTCGACGAGCAGGTGGTCGGCTCCCTTGTCCCAGTGCTCGCCGAACGGCGTGCACCCCATCCCCACGATGGCGACGCGATCACGGATCCCGTTCGATGCCATCAGCCCTGTACCTCCTCTTGGGTCGCCCGCACCGGGCGGGCCTTCCAGAAGTAATTGTGCACCCCGTTGGCGGTGAACAGCCGCCGGAACGTCATCTCCACGCGGTCACCGATGGCGACCGCCTCAGGGTCCACGTCCGTCAGCTCGCAGCGGAATCGGCCGCCTCCGTCGAAGTCGACCACCGCGGCCACCACCGGGGGGCTCAGCGAGAATGCCAGGCGATCGACGGTGAAGGTCGCCACCGTGGCGGGGACGTCTGCGAGGCGCTCGGGCACCATGTGATCCACGGCGCGGCAGTGCACGCACACCCTGGTGGGCGGCAGGTGGCGCGTACCGCACGCGGTGCAGCGCGATCCCGTGAAGCCGAGCTTCCAAGCCTCCGAGCGGAACGACGGCGGCGCCGCGGGCGCTTCGGGATCGGGTCGGCGGGGAGGCTCCCGCACCAGCTGCCCCCGCCAGGTCAGGAACGACGTGTAGGACAGGCCTGGGCGCCCGGACTCGATCTGCTCGGCCAGCGTGCCGGCCCGGCGGGTGGAGGCGTACTCCGTGAGGGCGTCCGTGGTGCGGAACAGGCGCACGTCGGCCCCGTCGGCCAGGGTCACCAGGGCGACGATCTGGCCCGGCGCGGCGCGGTCGAGTGCGGCGGCGAGCATGAGGCCGGGCTGGGCGGCGCCGGCGTTGCCGATGGACGGCGTGAGGTCCGGCGCCACCGCTTCGCGACGCACGCCGGAGACGGCGAGGAAACGGCGGGCGGCCCGGCTGTGCGTGCCGGTCACGAGGAGGTGGTCGATCTCTTCCGCGGTGATGCCCGCATCCTTCAGGGCGTGGGTGAACGCGGCTTCGGCCAGTGGCAGGTAGGCGTGCTCTCCGAAGCGCTCCTCCCAGACCTGTGAGGCGGTCTGACCCGGGGTGCGCCACCGGTCGCGGAACTCGGCGGTGGAGGAGGTGGCGGCCATCGGCTCGGCCAGCACCGGCAGCCCGGCCTCGCCGGGGCCGATGAGCAAGGCCACCGCACCGTCGCCACCGTCGCGCTCGTCGGCGCCTCCTGCCAGCCCGGTGCGCACATCAGAGGCGACCACCAGGACCGGGCCGGTGGAGGCGTCCAGGGCCAGCCCGAGCGCAGCGACCGCAGAGCGCACCGAGCCGTTGAGGTCCGCAGCCACGGCCCCGGGATCGAGGCCGAGGGCGGCGTGCACGGCGGTGGCATTGGTCTTGTCGAGGTAGGGCGGCGACGTGGTCGACACGTAGAGGGCCTCTGGGCGGGTGCCCGAGGGGGCCGATCGCAGCGCCAGCCGGGCCGCCTCGACCGCCATCGACGTGCTGTCCTCGTCGTAGGAGGCGACCGCCCGGCTCCCTCGACCACCAGGGCCGCCCAGGGCGGCGCCGATCTCCGAGCGCTCCAGGCGGTTGTAGGGCACGTAGGCCCCGTAAGCGAGAATGCCTCCCATGCCGGGGCACCCTACCCGCGCTGGTCGGCTGGGAGGATCTCGACCAGCTCGGGGCCGTCGTTCCGGGCGCTGTTGACGGCGGTCGACACGGGACGACGCTCCAGCATGTCGTCGGCGGCCGGCACGAGCAGGGCGCGGGCACCTCGGACGTCCAGGGCGTCGCGGTCCAGCCATCCCGCCCAGGCGGCTTCGGGCAGGACCACGGGCATCCGGTCGTGGAGCGGGGCCACGACGGCGTTGGCCTTCGTGGTGATGATGGTGCAGGTTCGCAGCCATCGACCCTCGCCATCACGCCAGGCGTCCCACAGCCCGGCGAGGGCGAGTGGCCGGCCGTCGGCGGGCCCGATGAAGAACGGCTGCTTCACGTCGCCCGGCTCGGCGGCCGCTCGCCACTCGTAGAAGCCGTCGGCGGGGACGATGCACCGGCGCCGGGCGAACGGCTCGCGGAAGACCCCGTTGGTGGCCACCGTCTCCGCCCGGGCGTTGATGTGGCGCGCACCTCCGCCCGGGTTGTCGGCCCACGACGGCACCAACCCCCAGCGCAGGGTGCCCAGCCGTCGCGACCCCTGGCGCGAGCGGGCCACGGCGTAGACATCGGCGGTCGGAGCGACGTTCCAGCTGGGCAGGCGGTCGTCCACCACGACCTCGTCCACGACGAAACGCTCGGCGAGCACCGAGGGCGGGGTGGCAGCCACAAATCGTCCGCACATGACGCCTAGGAGGCTAGAAGCTGCGGGTCGGTCTCATGTCGCCGCCAGCAGCTGCCAGCTCCCTGGCACACCCTTGAGCTCGTGCTGACCTCGGTCGGCGAAGTCGATGCCCGACCCGGCCACGAGATCACGCACCGTGCTGGTGACGAGCACCTCGCCCGCGCCGGCCAGGGCCGCCACCCGGGCGCCGATGTGCACGGCGATGCCGGCCAGGTCATCGCCGCGCTGTTCGCACTCGCCAGTGTGCAGCCCGCTGCGTATCTCGAGCCCCAGGCCCGTGGCCTCGCTGGCGATCGCCTGCGAGCAGCGGATGGCGCGGGCTGGGCCATCGAAGGCGGCCAGGAATCCGTCGCCCGTGGTGTTGACCGCCTCGCCGTTGAAGCGGTCGAGCTTGCGGCGGACGGCGTCGTAGTGAACGTCCAGGACCTCCTTCCAGCGGCGATCGCCCAGCTCCGCGGCCCGCTCCGTCGAGCCCACGATGTCGGTGAAGAGCACCGTCTTGAGCACCCGCTCGCCGCCGCGGCGCGCTGGAGAGCCGGTGACCAGCTCTTCGATCGGATCGATGATGGCGTCGACATCGCCCACCCACCACCAGTGATCTTCGCCGGGCAGCTCCAGGTACCTCGCCCCCGCGATGTGCTCGGCGTAGTACCGGCCGTGGTTGACGTCCATCACCCGATCGTCGGTGCGGTGGATGACGAGGGTGGGCACCGACACGGTTGAAAGCACCGGACGGATATCGAGCTCGGCGTTCATCGCAAACAGCGTGGCCATGGCGGAGGGCGTGCCGGTGTACTGCTCGACCCGCCCCACCCACTCCCGGGCCAACTGGTCACCGGCCAGGCTCGGCGCGAAATGGGACTCGCCCGAAAGGCCGCTGCCCCAGTAGTGCTCCACGTAGTCGAGCTGGTTGCGCCCGTCCTCCTCGGTGTACCCCCACGGGAAGTCCGGCGATGCCGACCACCGGACCACGGCGCCGACGAGCACGAGCGACGACACCCGCTCGGGATAGGTCGCGGCGAACAGCGACGTGATCGGACCTGCCTCCGACCCACCGAACAGCGCGGCGCGCTCCGAGCCCACCGCGTCCATCACCACCTTGACGTCGTCCATGCGCTCTTCGAGGGTCGGCACCCCAGTCACCCGGTCCGACAGTCCCGTCCCCCGCTTGTCGAGCAGGATCAGCCGGGCGAACGAGGCGAGCCTCGTCCAGAACCTGGCGAGCGGAGGGAACTCCCACGAGCACTCCATCAGCGCGAGACCGGGCGGCACGACGACGAGGTCGAGCGGGCCGTCACCCACCACCTGGTAGGCGATGTCGAGATCTCCGCTCTTGGCGTACCGCGTGCGCGGTCTCTCGGGCATCTGCACCCTCCCCGGACACCAGCGTAGGCCGACGCGTGTGAGGATGAGACCGTGACCGTCCACCCCCGCGCCGTTGTCGGCTTCGGTCGGGCCGCGGACGCCTACGAGCGGGCGCGGCCCGACTACCCCGCGGCGGCGGTGGCGTGGCTCCGGGACCGGCTGGCCCTCGGGCCGGGACGCACGGTCGTCGATCTCGCGGCCGGGACCGGCAAGCTCACCCGCCTGCTGCTGCCGACCGGCGCCCGTGTGATCGCCGTGGAGCCGGTGGCCGAGATGCGCGCTGCCCTGGCCCGCGCGGTACCAGCGGCCGAGACCCTGGACGGCACCGCGGAAGCCATTCCCCTGCCCGACGGCGCAGCCGACGCGGTGACGGTCGCCCAGGCGTTCCACTGGTTCAGCACTCGGGAGGCGCTGGCCGAGATCCATCGCGTCCTGCGACCCGACGGCTGCCTCGCCCTGGTGTGGAACCGCCGCGACCTCGACGACCCGCTGCAGCACGCCCTGAACCAGATGATCACCCCGCACCGCGGCGACGCACCCAGCCACCGCAGCGGCCGGTGGGAGTCAGCCTTCGAGACGACCGAGCTGTTCGGGCCCCTCGAGGAGCGCCTCGTCCCTCATCACCAGGAGCTCGACCGCTCAGGGCTGGTCGACCGGGTGATGTCGACCAGCGTGATGGCCGCACTTCCGGACGCCGATCGAAGCGCCGCGATCGCCGATATCGAGGGGCTGGCCGCCCAGCAGACGGAGCCGGTCCGGATGTCCTACACGACCGAGATCTACCTCTACGGCCGGCGCTGACGCGTCAGCCGAGGCGCTCGACGACCATGGCCATGCCCTGGCCGCCGCCGACGCACATGGTCTCCAGGCCCACGCTCTTGTCGGCGTCCTCGAGGCCGTTCAGCAGCGTCGTCATGATGCGGGCGCCGGTCATCCCGAAGGGGTGCCCGAGCGCGATGGCGCCCCCGTTCACGTTGACCTTGTCCCACTCGACGCCGAGTGTCCTGGTGACGGGGACGACCTGGGCGGCGAAGGCCTCGTTGAGCTCCACCAGGTCGACGTCGTCGATGGTCATCCCTGCCCGCCGCAGCGCCTGGCGGCTGGCCTCGATGGGGCCGAGGCCCATGATCTCGGGGTTCAGGGCGCTGACTCCGCTGGACACGATGCGCGCAAGGGGCTGGATCCCGAGCTCGGCGGCCCGGGTGTCGCTCATCACGACCACGGCGGCGGCGCCGTCGTTCAGCGGGCACGAGTTGCCGGCGGTGACCTTGCCGTCGGGCCGGAAGGCCGGCTGCAAGGTGGCCAGCTTCTCGACCGTCGTCCCCGGGCGGGGACCGTCGTCCCTGGCGACCACGGTCCCGTCCGGCCGGGTCACGGGTGTGATCTCCCGCTCGAAGAAGCCGTTCTCCTGGGAGGTCACGGCCCGCTGCTGGGAGAGCGCGGCGAAGGTGTCCATCTCCTCCCGCGAGACGTTCTCGAGCTCGGCCACGTTCTCGGCCGTCTGCCCCATCGCGATGTAGATGTCCGGAAGCCCGTCGGCTGGCTTCCACGACTCCACCCCGCCCTGGGACCGCGCTGCGGTGCGGTCCCCGGCCTCGCCGAAGCGTTGGTTGGTCGTGTCGGGCAGGCTGTCGGAGTTGCCCTTGACGAAACGACTGACCATCTCGACGCCAGCGGCCAGGAAGACGTCCCCCTCGCCGGCCCGGATGGCATGGGCCGCCATGCGGATCGTCTGCAGCGACGACGAGCAGTAGCGGGTGATGGTCGTGCCCGGCACGTCGGGCAGGCCGGCGAGGAGGCTCACCACCCGGGCCATGTTGTAGCCCTGCTCGCCGCCCGGTAGGCCGCACCCCAGCATCAGGTCCTCGATCTCGGCGGGGTCGAGCTCGGGCACCTTGCCCAGCACGGTCTGGACGATCGTCGCCGTGATGTCGTCGGGGCGGAAGTCGACCAGCGTCCCCTTGAACGCTCGGCCGATCGGCGTACGGGCGGTGGCGACGATCACGGGCTCGGGCATGACAGCTCCTCGACTCGGTCCCCCCTGTCGATCTACGGATGATACCCAGCCTCGTCGTCAGGTCCTACGGGAGCCGCTCCGGGCCGCCCGACCCCACCTGGGCGGCTACGTCAGCACCGGCTCTCGGTCCCCGTCCGCCTCAGGCCCGGCTTCGGGGCCGCCCGGCTCGCTGTCCCCCGCCCGCAATCGCGACCTCCGCCGCGAGTCGAGGCGCTCGGGACTGGGCCAGCGCACATGGGTCGCCCACCCCAGGCGCTCGAGGAGACGGATGACCCCTGCCGTGGCGTCGAGCTGGCCGCGGTCCACACCGTGGCGGGCGGAGGACGGGAAGGCGTGGTGCGCGTTGTGCCAGGACTCACCCATGCTGAGCAGGGCCAGAGGAGCGAAATTGGAGCTGTGGTCGCTCGTCTGGAACGGCTGTCGACCGAACATGTGGCACAACGAGTTGGTGCTCCAGGTGATGTGGTGCAGCACCATCATCCGCACGAGACCGCCCCACAGGAAGGCGAGGAGGGCCCCGCCAAGGGTGCCGGTGACCGCCCAGCCGATGAGGAACGGGATGACCAGGCTGGCGGCGGTCCAGATATGCGACGTCTTCGACACGATCAGCATGTCGCGGTCGGCCAGGAGGTCGGGGGCCCAACGCTCGGGCTGCGAAGGGTGGGAGTCGAAGAACCAACCGACGTGGGCGTAGACGAGGCCCTTGAGCTGAGGCCAGAAGCCGGTGCCGTAACGGAACGGCGAGTGAGGATCGCCCTCCTGCTCGGTATGGGCGTGATGCTTGCGATGTTGAGCAACCCACGTGAGCGCCGAGCCCTCCACGGCCATCGTCCCCGTCACCGCCAGGGCGATCCGCACCGCCCGGTTGGCCCGGAAGCTGCGATGGGCCAGGAGGCGGTGGAACCCGATGGTGACGCCCAGGCAGGTGACGACGTACATCACGACGGCGATGCCGACGTCCAGACCGCTGATGCCTCGCCCCCACAGGCTGGCCACGGCGAAGCCGAGCGCCACCAGCGGACCGACCACCAGGACGGCGGCGCTGACCTGTTGGACACGTGAGACATGCGCTGGGCCTTCGGCACGTCTGGAGGCAGCATCGACGTCGCGGGTGATCGCTGGCACGGTGCTCCTCTCGGGGTCCGCCGACCCCGGCATTGAAGGCGGCCCCTCCATCTTTTCACGCCTGGAAGCCCCGCGTGAACAGCCGTCCGGTAGGGTGCCGGCCCATGCCTCCGACCGCCCTGCGGACCTTGCTGCTGGGCGAGGGTCCGCCCGTGGTCATCCTCCACGGCTATGGCCTGTCGCCGTTCAGCTACCGCGGCACGGCGGAATTGCTCGCCTGGCGAACCCGCGTGGCCGTGCCGGCGATCTTCGCCCTGCACGGGCGGTGGTCGTACGAGCGGGCGCTGCAGGCCTTGCTCGCGACGCTCGACCGTCTCGAGCTCGATCAGGTCACCCTGATCGGGCACTCGTTCGGCGGAGGGCTCGAGCTCGGCCTGGCCGCCCGCTACCCCGAGCGGGTCGTCGAGCTGGTCTTCGCCGACACGCTCGGCATGTCCCGCGAGTGGATGCTGGCCGAGGAAGCCGTACGTCCAATGACCCTCTTCCGCCTGGCCACGCCTACGGCGGCGGTGGACTTCACCCACTCGTGGCTGAGCCATCCCATGCAGATGGTCCGCGCCGCCTGGTGGGGGTTCGTGAGCGACCGGCGTCAGGAGGTGGCGACGATCGCCCGCGCCGGTCTGCCCTGCCACGTGCTGTGGGCAAACCGCGACACCCTGCTCAACCGCCAGGACGGAGCCGAGTTTGCGCGGGATCTCGGCGCCTCGTTCACGGTCGTCAACCGGCCCGCCGGGGCCGGACCCGTGGATCACGACTGGATGTACCGCTACCCGGCACTTTTCGTCGAGTACCTGGACAAGCTGGGCCTGGCCGCCCTGTCGGGGATCTAGCGGACCTGGCGCGGGCGCACCAGCGCGGCGCGGGCGGCCTCGACGGGGCCCCGCGCGTCGCAGCCCTCGAGGTGATCGTTGACCAGCCCGAGCGACTGCATGGAGGCGTAGACCGTCGTCGGGCCGACGAAGCGAAACCCGCGGCGCCGTAGCTCCCGCGACAGGTCATTCGACTCCGCCGTCACCGGCGGCACGTCGTCGACGGTGCGCGGCGGCCGGCCCGGCGCGGGCTCGTGCCGCCACACCAGGGCGGCCAGCGAGTCGCCGTCGGCATCGAGCCGCTCGACGGCGCGGGCGTTGCCGATGGCGGCATCGATCTTGCCCCGGTGGCGCACGATGCCCGCGTCCCCGAGGAGCCGGGCGACGTCCCGATCTCCGAAGCGGGCGACCGTGGGGATGTCGAACCCGGCGAAGGCTCGACGAAACTCCTCGCGCTTGCGCAGGATCGTCAGCCACGAGAGCCCGCTCTGAAAACCCTCCAGGCACAGCTTCTCGAAGATGCGCCCGTCGTCGACGACCGGACGACCCCACTCGTCGTCGTGGTAGCTCCTGTACTCGTCGGGTGTCACACCCCACGGGCACCTGGTGACGCCATCGTCGGACCTGGAGACGCCCCGCTGCACCCGCTCAGTCTCGCGTAGCGCGGCGACGACCTGAGATGCTCGTGGAGTATGCCGACCCTGCTCGTCGTCCACCACACCGCCTCCCCCTCGCTGCACTCCATGTTCGAGGCCGTCATGTCAGGTGCGACCGACCCGCGCATAGAGGACGTGGAGGTCGTGTCCCGGCCGGCGCTGACGGCGACAGCCGTCGACGTGCTGGAGGCGGACGGGTACCTCCTCGGCACGCCCGCCAACCTGGGCTACATCTCCGGCGCCCTCAAGCACTTCTTCGACCAGATCTACTACCCGTGCCTGGACGCAACCGCCCGACGTCCGTACGGCCTGTACGTGCACGGCAACAACGACACGGTCGGAGCCGTGCGGGCAGTGGAGTCGATCACCACCGGGTTGAAGTGGCGCCGGGCCCGCGAGCCGGTAACCGTGCTCGGCCAGCCCCGCCAGCAGGACCTCGAGGAGTGCTGGGAGCTGGGAGCGGCGTTGGCCGCCGGCCTCCTGCTGGCCTGACAGCGCGGAACTCTATGGGTCGACTCAGTGCTTTCTCAGGCTGCCCTAAGTTACGGCGGGCAATCTTGCCTCCATGGACCACGACCCTGCGTCCGGGGCGGACGACCATGCCCCAAAGCCCCCCGACCTGGCCTGGCCCTGGGGGCCCGAGTCAGGACAGCCCAGTGCTCCCCAGCGGCCACCCGGGCGTACGCAGGCCGGGTGGACGAAGAGGGTCGGGCTGGGAGCGGCCGCCGTCGGTCTGGCCGGCGGGGCCTTCGGGATCACCTGGGCGGTGACCTCGGGCTCGGGCAGCTCCAGCTCGGCCGCCCCGGCCGCAGCCAGCCAGTCGGCGTCGTCGGGCGATCCAGCCCAGTCGCTGGCCGATCCCGGACAGGCGGCCCCCGGTCCGGGGCCGGGAGGTCCGGGACGCTTCGGCTTCGGACTTCGAGGACCCATGGGCGGCGCGGGGCAGAACGGCCACAAGCCTGCGCCCGGCATGGCCGGCACCGTCAAGAGTGTGAGCGGACAGAACGTCACGATCCAGGACTTCATGGGCTTCACGCGGACGATCCACACCTCGTCGTCGACCACCTACACCCGGGGCGGGCAGTCGGCGGCGAGCACGGCGGTGACCAACGGGGCCCGGATCGCCGCCCAGGGCACCGTCGACAAGAACGGAACCGACCTCGACGCCTCGAAGGTGGCCGTCCTCCTGCCCACGGTGGCGGGCACCGTCCAGTCCGTCTCCGGTCAGAGCTTCGTCGTGCAGGGCATGGGCGGCGCGACGCACACGGTGACGACCACGGGCAGCACCACGTTCCACCAGCGCGGGTCGCAGGCGTCCCTCTCGGACGTCAAGCAGGGCGTCCGGATCGCGGCCATGGGCGACCGCCAATCCAACGGCGATCTCACGGCCACCTCGGTCCAGATCCTGCCCGCCGGTCCGCAGCATGCGCCCAGGGGCGCACCCCCCGCGCCCTCCGCGCCACCGGGCGACGGTACGCAGCCGGGCGGCACGACCTGACGCAGGGTTCCGAACCGGCCAGGGCCCCAGTAGCCCTCCCCCAGTGCTGGGGCCCCGGCCGGTCGGTACAGGCGAGCGCTTGACGCCTTTGTAAGAGACTGCTTACATAGCCTCACGTGAACCGACGACCGTGAGGTGGACCGTGGAGATACTGGAGCAGCTCGACGGAGCGTTCGGCTCGACCGGGAGGATTGTCGCCGGCATCCGGCCGGCCCAGCTTTCCGAGCCGACGCCCTGCAAGGAATGGGACGTACGAACCCTGCTGGGCCACATGACCGGCGTGGTCACCCGCTTCGGCTGGACGGCTCGGCGGGAGAGCCCGCCCGAGGACGCGCCGACCGACGAGGTCGCCGACGACTTCGCCGCCGCGTACCGCGCCACAGCCGCGTCGACTCTCGCCGCCTGGGCGGCACCACACGCGCTGGAGGGAACGTGCCGGCTGCCGATCGGCATGGAGCTGCCGGCGCCGGTCGCCGCCGGGGTCAACGTCACCGACACCCTGGTGCACGGCTGGGACCTGGCCAGGGCGACCGGGCAGGCATTGACCATCGACCCAACGCTGGCGTCCGCAGTCCTCGAGTTCTGCCGGTCGGCGATCACCGACGACATCCGCCAGCACGGAGCCTTCGGTCCGATCGTTCCCGTCGCTGACGACGGGTCGCCGTGCGACCAGCTCGTCGGCTTCCTCGGTCGCCAGCCCTGACCCGACGTGGAGGCGGTGCTCCGGGCCCTCGCGGACCCTCGGCGCCGCGAGATCATTCGCCTCGTCCGGCGCCGCGAGCTGTCGGCAGGAGAGATCGCCGCTCGTTTCGACGTCAGCCGTCCCGCCATCTCACAGCACATCACCATCCTGCGCGAAGCGGGCCTGCTCACCGAGCGGCGGGACGGCACGCGGCGCCTCTACCGGGCCCGCCCCGAGGCCCTGGCCGGCGTGCGGTCGTTCGTGGAGGAATTCTGGGTGGACCATCTCGACCGCCTCAAGCAAGCCGCCGAACAAGAAGCCGCCGAGCAGGAGGAGACCGATGCCCGACAGTCCCGACAGTCCCGATAGTGAGGCCCGCACCACGTTCACCCGCGAGCTTCACATCGATGCCCCCCGGGAGATGGTGTTCTCCTACTTCACCGACCCGGACAAGATGGCGCGCTGGATGGGGATCGAGCACCGCCTCGACCCCGTGCCGGGCGGCACCTTCCGCGTCGACATGAACGGTCGCAACGTCGCCGCAGGCCAGTTCGTCGAGGTGGAGCCCCCGGCGCGAGTCGTCTTCACGTGGGGCTGGGAGGCGAACGAGGAGCTGCCGCCAGGCTCGTCCACGGTCGACGTACGCCTGACCGCCGAGGGCGACAAGACGATCGTCCATTTCGTCCACCGGGACCTGTCGCCGGTGCAGGCGGAGCGCCATGGTGAGGGGTGGGACCACTTCCTCGCCCGGCTCGGCGTGGCCGCGACTGGCGGCGACCCCGGACCCGATCCCTACCTCGACCCGTCGCCGTGACCACTGCTCGGCTAGCGTCGGCCGTCGTGGCGTTCGGTGGGTGGCCGGCCGAAGCAATCGAGTTCTACGAGGGGCTCGAGGCGGACAACTCGAAGACCTACTGGCAGGCCCACAAGGCGGAGTACGAGCAGCTCGTGCACCAGCCCATGCAGGAGCTGCTGGCCGAGCTGGCGACCGAGTTCGGCGAAGGACGGATCATGCGTCCGTATCGGGACATTCGCTTCAGTCCCGACAAGTCGCCGTACAAGACGGCCATGGCCGCGTCGCTCGCGTCGGGCGGCTACATCCAGCTGTCGGCCGACGGTCTCGGCGCGGGATGCGGCAGGTACATGCTGGACGCAGAGCAGCTCGACCGCTACCGACGGGCGGTCGTCGAAGACCGCAGCGGCGCCCAGCTGGCCTCGATCGTCGCCGCCACGGCCAAGCGCGGGATCGAGGTGACCGCCCACGAGACGCTGAAGACCGCCCCCAGGGGATTCCCGAAGGACCATCCCCGAGCCGAGCTGCTGCGCCACAAAGGCCTGGTGACATGGAAGCGGTGGCCGGTCGGCAACTGGCTCGGCACCAGACAGGCCAAGAAGCGGGTCGTCGACTTCCTGCACGCCTCGGCGCCGCTCAACGACTGGTTGGCGACCCACGTGACGTGAGCGGGTTGGCGGGCCGGAGATCCTCGCATACAAACAAAGAGCAAGAACCAAGGACACAGGAGATTGACATCATGAGCCAGCCCGTTATCCACTTCGAGGTCCTCGGCAAGGATGCCAAGGCGCTCCAGGACTACTACAGCTCGCTGTTCGACTGGAAGATCAACGCCGACAACCCGATGAGCTACGGCATGGTCGAGCCCGGCAAGGACGGTATCGCCGGAGGTGTCGCAGCATCACAGGACGGTAAGCCGGCCGTCACGTTCTACGTGCAGGTGGCGGACCTGCAGGCGGCGCTGGACAAGGCCCAGAAGCTCGGCGGCAAGACCGCCATGCCGCCGATGGACGTGCCCGGCGGACCCTCCATCGCCCAGTTCACCGACCCGGCCGGGAACCTGATTGGTCTCGTCAAGGAGATGTGACCGGCCGAGTCGTGCTCAGGGTGAGATTCAGGGCGTGATGGACATCTTGCCGACCACCCGTCGACCGAGGGGCTCGTCGCCGGCGAACGCGACGCGGCCCGAGGCGACGGCGTGGTCGGCCGTCCATCGCCCGGTGGCCAGACAGGCGTAGGTCTCGCTGTCGGTCGAGATGCGCACCGTGGGGTCGGCCGGTGGTTCGATCGGCCGGGCCCGGCCGTCGCTCATGACCACGGCGACGCGGCGCGTCTCTGACGCCGGCGGCCCCGCCAGCTCGAGCACGAGGGTCGTGCCGTCGGGGGGACCGACCCGCTTGCCGACGACGTAGCCGAACGAGGAGACGAGCCGGTCGAGCGCCGCCTCGGGTGCCGGTCCGTCGAGGTGGCCCGGACGTCCGAGGGCGCGTCGGATGTCCTGCTCGTGTGTCCAGCAGTCCATGACCCTCACGTCCATGAACGTGGCGTACGGCACCTCGCCCACCGGGCTCGGGGTGCTCGCCTCCAGCTCCTCGTCGGTCATGGCCTCGAGGGCGGCGACCCGGGCGGCCGTCACCTCCTCGAACTCGGCCAGGACCTTGTCGCCGGGCACCTGGCGCCGGGCGTCGACCCACGCCTCGTTCATCTGGCCCATGGGGTTGTGGACATGCGGCAGGCCGGCGGGAGCAGGGTCGGGCGACGGCCGTCCGAGGAGCACCGACTCGGTGCCGATGACGTGGGCCAGCTGGTCCCGCACCGTCCAACCGGGGCAGTCGGTGATCGTGTCCCACTGCTCGGGGCTCAGGTCCTCGCAGGCGGCGGCTGTCGATCGCCACACCTGGGCGAGCTGGTCGATGGGCGCTCTGTCGGGCATGCCGGGATTCTCGCCCCGCTCGGCGGCCTTTGACAACGGCGTCGGTCCCTCCTGGCCGAGGACCTCGAAGGGCACCACTGGACGTTTCGCCCAGGCTCGCCCCCGCGATGCTCGCGTAGGAAGCTGGGGGTCGGGGGACGAACTACTCAATTCGTGCAGGCGAGGATTCTGGCGGCGGCGTTGGTGGTGACCGGTTCGCTCTCGTCGCTGGCGGTGCCGAGCGTGGCCGGCGCCGCGGGCGCCGCGGGCGCCCCCACCTTCGAGCCCCGGCCGTGGACGCCTCAGACGGAAGCGCAGGACTTCTCCAAGGTGGAGGAGCGCCAGACGATCTACGACACGCCCGGCTACCAGGCCCTGCTGCGGACGATCGGCACCCAGAACGAGGTGGCGACCGAGCTCGAGCAGGTCAACGATCCCGGGCGTCTCTTCCAGGCCGACCTCTGCGGACGGGGCGAGGACGGCTGCACTGGCGACGCCCGTCTCTACGCCTGGCAGACGAGCGGCTACGGGATCGTGCAGCCTGTCTACTTCACCGCCCGAGACGGGGCCACGATCTCCGGGCACGTGTGGGCCACCCGCGCCGGGCCCGCCCAGCGTCCGGGCATCGTGATCGCCGACGGCTCGGTGCAGGCCGACGAGCAGCTCTACTGGTACGCGGCGCAGGCCCTGGCCAAGGCCGGCTACGTGGTGCTCACCTGGGACGAGCAGGGTCAGGGTCAGAGCGACACCTTCGGAGAGGCGCCCGACCAGGGCGAGGGCTTCCCGGCCCAGACCGACGGTCGGCCCTTCTTCGACGGCACCGAGGACGCCGTCAACTTCTTCCTCTCCACGCCGACGAGGCCCTACCAGCCGGTGTCGAGCTGCACGACCGGCACCAGCCACGGTCCCAAGCAGGCGGCGCGGGTCGAGCAGGGCCTCGACAACGCCTACAACCCCTTCTCGGCGATCCTCGACCCCAACCGGCTCGGGCTCGCCGGGCATTCATACGGGGCCGGCGGCGTCTCCTACATCGGGCAGTGGGACCCGCGGGTGAAGGCGATCGTGGCTTGGGACAACCTCGGCGCTCCCGCGCCGAACGCCAGCTTCGGGCCGAGCGGCGGCCCCATCGAGCAGCCGTGCCCGTCGAACCCGGCGGCGCGTACGGTGCCCCCGATCACCAAGCCAGCGCTGGGTCTCTCGGCCGACTACGGCTTGCCGCCGCTACCGAACACCTCACAGCCGCAGCCCACAGCGAAGACGACCGAGTCGCTCGCGTACAGCAAGGCGGGTGTGGACACGGGCGAGCTGATCATCCGGGGTGGGAGCCATCTGGACTTCAGCTTCATCCCCAACGCCGCCTTCGGCGCGTCGCTGCGGGGCGCCGACCTGATCGACTGGTACACCACGGCCTGGTTCGA